>NZ_LJBR01000380.1 GCF_001282115.1 Streptomyces sp. NRRL B-24085
CCAGCAGGCGCGGGAGCTCGTCCCGGCCGGCGATCCTCAGGCCGCGGACCCAGCCGAGGTGGTTGAGGCCGACGTAGTCGATCCACGCCTCGTTCGGGTCGGCGCCGAGCACGCGCGCGATACGGCGGCCGAGGCCGACCGGGGAGTCGCAGATGCCGATGACGCGGTGGCCGAGGTGCCGGGACATGGCCTCGGTGACCAGGCCCGCGGGGTTGGTGAAGTTGATGACCCAGGCGTCGGGGGCGAGCCGGGCCACCCGGCGGGCGATGTCGACGGCGACGGGGACCGTGCGCAGGCCGTAGGCGATGCCTCCCGCGCCGACCGTCTCCTGGCCGAGGACGCCCTCGTCGAGGGCCACCCGCTCGTCGGCGGCACGGCCCTCCAGACCGCCGACGCGGATCGCCGAGAAGACGAAGTCGGCGCCGCGCAGGGCCTCGTCGAGATCGGTCGTCGCGGTCACCGTGGGCGCGTCGGGCACGCCGGCCGCCTGCTCCGCGAGGACGCGGCCCACGGCGGAGAGCCGGCCGGCGTCCAGGTCGTGCAGGACCACCTCGGTCACCCTGCCCTCGGCGCGGTCCGTCAGCAGCGCGCCGTACACGAGCGGGACCCGGAAGCCGCCGCCGCCGAGAATCGTCAGCTTCACCGGTGTCCTCCAGAGGTGCTCCGGCGGGCGGGCCGGGCGTGGGTCGGGCTGTCGCCGTGCGCGTCGCGGGAAGCGGACACGCGCGGCCTCCTTGCACTTGTCACACTGATCACACGAGCCGTTCTTGTCGTACGGGGACGGGAGCGGGGTCTCACTCCGGTCCCTTTCCTGCCAGGACCACCTCGACGCCCGCCTCCTCCAGGGAGGACCGGGTCGCCGCGTCGACCGGCGCGTTCGTCACCACCACGTCCAGGGCCTCGGGACCGCAGACCTTCGCCATGCCCGTGCCCGGGAACTTGGCCGTGTCGGCGAGCAGGACGACCTTGTCGCTCGCCTGGATCATCGCCCGCTTGACCGGCACCTCGACGACCGTCGTGTCCATCACCTGCCCGCCCGGGCGCACTCCACTGGTGCCGAGGGGTGCCGAGGAAGAGCCAGTCCGCGTGCAGCTGGCGCAGGTTGTCCTCGGTGAGGAAGCCGACCAGGGAGCGGTACTCGCGGCGGACCATGCCGCCGAGGAGCACCAGCTCGATTCCCTCGTCGTCGGCGAGCTCCTCGTAGACCACCAGGTTGCTGGTGATCACGGTGAGCCGGCGGCCGTGCAGCTGCCGGGCCAGCCGGTAGGCGGTGGTGCCGATGTCGAGCAGTACGGACTGGCCGTCCTGGACCAGGGCCGCGGCGCGGGCGGCTATGGCGTCCTTCTCGGCCACCCGGACCTCGGCGACCTCGGCGAAGGGCTGGTCGCCCTCCTCGGCGCGCGCTCCGCCGTGCACCCGGGTGAGCAGCCCGTCCTCCTCCAGTTTGACGAGGTCGCGCCGGATGGTGGCGGGGCTCACACCGAGTTGCTCGGAGAGGTCGGTCACAGCCGCGGGGCCGCCCGAGCGCAGGGCCCGCAGGATGAGTTGGTGTCGTCGTTCAGCCAGCACGCCGTGAACACTACTCGTCATCTTCAATCATTTCTATGCTCAGTTCTGCTTGGGTATTGACCAATGTCGTCGAGCGGCGCACGATTCCCGTCATCGAAATTGACGAGTTTTGACGAGAGGCGCGCACGTGGACGACGACCGGCCCGAGGTGCTGCTGACCGGGCTGCTCTTCTACGACCTCGTCCTGACGGGTCTGGAGAAGCCGCCGACGCCCGGCGAGGAGATCTGGACGGCCGGCATGGGCTGCGGCCCCGGCGGCATCGCCAACCTGGCGGTGGCCGCCTCCCGCTTCGGTCTGCGCACCTCGCTGGCCACGGTCTTCGGCGACGACTTCTACGGCGCCCACTGCCAGGAGGTCCTCGCCGTCCAGGAAGGCGTCGACCTCTCGCTCTCGCGGGTCGCGGACGGCTGGCACACCCCCGTCACCGTCGCCCTCGCGCTCGGCGCGGACCGCGCCCTGGTCACCCACGGCCAGGAGCCGCCGTACTCCCAGGACGCGCTGATGGGCGACCCGCCCGAGGCGCGCACGGCCCTCGTCCACCTGGAGGCGGAACCCCGCGCCTGGCTCGCCAAGGCAGCCGCCGACGGCACGCAGATCTACGCGGACGTCGGCTGGGACCCCACCCAGCAGTGGTCCACCGGCCTGCTCGACCAGCTCGCCCTGTGCCACGCGTTCCTGCCCAACGAGCGCGAGGCGATGGCCTACACCCGCACCGACAGCGCGGTCGCGGCCCTCGGCACGCTCGCCGAGCTGGTGCCGGTGGCTGTGGTCACCCGGGGCGGGGACGGGGCGGTCGCCGTCGACCAGCTCACCGGCGAGTACGCGGACGTCCCGGCCCTGCCCGTCGACGTCCTCGACGCCACGGGCGCCGGTGACGTCTTCGGCGCCTCCTTCGTCGCCGCCTCCCTGGGCGGCTGGCCGCTGGCGGAACGGCTCCGGTTCGCCGTCCTCGCCGCGGGCCTGTCCGTGCAGCGGCACGGCGGGGCCCTGGCCGCCCCGGGCTGGTACGGAGTGGACCGCTGGTGGCGCTCCCTGACGGACCCCGAGCTGAGGCGCGCGTACGGCTTCCTCGCCGAGCGCCTGCCCGCGGACGTGGGCCCGCCGCCGCACCCCGCGCCGGTCACACCCCCGGCCGGGCCGGCCGTCGCGCACCCCCCCGTCGCCCCACCCGACACCCCACGGCGGAACTGATCCGCAACCCCCCCCACAAGCTCTTCGTATGCACGTCCCGAAAAG
>NZ_LJBR01000381.1 GCF_001282115.1 Streptomyces sp. NRRL B-24085
GGTGGAGCCCCGGTGCGGCCCGCAGGGCGGGAGCGGGGTGTGTCCCCGAGGCCGTCGCCGCCCCTGAAGGCGCGGCGGCCGTACGCCACGCGGCGGGCGCGGTGCCCGGGGGTGACGCGGACGGCACGGCGGCCCGCGCCGGCGCCGAAGGCACCGCCCCCGACGCCGGGTCGTCCACCACGTCCACCCCGAAGTCCCGCGCCAGCCCGGCCAGTCCGTCCGTGTACCCCTGTCCGAGCGCCCGCAGCTTCCAGCCGTCGCCCCGCCGGTAGATCTCCGCGAGCAGCAGCACGGTCTCCTGCCGTGGCCGCGGAGGCGTGAACCGGGCCAGCGGACGGCCGCCCGCACTCGTGACCTGGAGGACCGGGGCGGGCAGCCGGCCCAGGGGAGCGCCGGGGTCGGCCGGGCTGACGACGACCGTGACCCGGGCGGCACCCGCGCGCAGCCGCCGGGGATCGACGGTCAGCGTGTCACCCAGGAGCCGGGCGCCGGGAGCGGAGGGCTGGTTGTAGAACACGAAATCCGTGTCGCCCCGGACCTTGCCGCCCTCGTCCGTGACGAGCGCGGACACGTCGAAGGGGCCGGGCACCCGCACGGTGACGGTCCCCTCGGGGAGGGGCAGATTGCCCCCGGGCACCAACTCGCTCATCGTGCCGCCCTGATGTCGTCGCTCGCCGGGAGAACGGACACCGGGGCACAGGGGTTCCCGGGCCGGTCTCAGTCCCGGGTGAGCGCTGGCGCCACGTCCTCGTGCCGCTCCACCGGGGCCTTGCCGCGCGGGGGCTTGCCGGGCAGGGCCTTGACGGTCTTGCCGCAGAACGCGGAGTCCAGTGTGCGCAGCATGGTGTTGAGGACCGTGCCGTTGTTGGACGTGTTGGCGACCGCCGAGAGGGCGCGCCTGCCGTCCTTGGAGGCGAACGCGTACGTGTAGAAGCCCTGCACGGCACCGGTGTGGCCGTACACCGAGATCCCGCACGACAGATCGCGGCGGCGCAGCCCGAGACCGTACGCCTGGCCGGTTCCCGACGGCATCCACCGTTCCATCTGCGCCAGTTGCGCGGCCGAGGTCAGCCGGCCCCCGAGGAGGGCGGAGAGGAAGGTGTTCAGGTCCCGGGTGCTGGAGATGAGCGCGCCCGCGCTCTGCGCCCACGACACGGTCTGCTCGGTCGCGTCGACGAGTGGGGCGCCCGCCTGGTCCGGGGTGAGATAGCCGCGGGCGTGCCGGCCGGGGATCTTCGTGCCCGGGTGCACGTAGAGCGTGTCGCGCAGCCCCAGCGGAGCGATGATCCGGTGCTCGTACTCGGTGCGTACCGGGTTCCCGGTCAGCTTCTCGATGAGCATCCCGGCGACGACGAAGTTGGTGTTCGAGTACGAGTACGCGGCGCCCGGCGCGTTCGTGCGCGGCCGGCCGAGCGAGAGCCTGACCAGTTCCGCGGGGGTGAAGACCTTCTTGCGGACCGCCTCGAACCCCGGGACCGTCCGGGCGAACATGTCGTTCGTGTAGTCGTACAGGCCGCTGCGGTGGCCCAGGACGTGCCGGACCGTGATCCGGTCGTCCGGCAGGAGGCCGGGCAGATAGCGGTTGACCGGCGCGTCCAGGCGCAGCTTCTTCTCGTCGACCAGTTGGAGCAGTACGACGGCGGTGAAGATCTTGGTGACGCTGCCGATGCGGAACCGGTCGGCGTCGCCGATGGCCCGCCCGCTCCCGCGGTCCGCGACGCCGACCGCGGCCCGGAACACCCTGCCCCCGTCGTCGATCCGGGCCATGGACCCCGGCGCGCCCTGGGTCTGCGCGGAACGCAGCACGCCGCGCAGACCTGCGAGATCCACCTCCGGCGCGGGGGCCGGCCCGGCGTGGGCGGGGACCGTGAGAAGGGGCACCAGGACCGCTCCGGCCACCGCGCCGACCACCACTCGTGCTGTTGTCATCCGGCTGAACTCCTGTCGCTTCGTCAGTTCCGGTACGAATGCGGAGAGTATCGCCATGAAGAGCGCGAAAAGTGATGATTTGCCGCTCCGGTCGGCACAGGAGTCTCCTCAGGTGCGCACAGCCAATCCTGCTTCTTTTATTGACGACGGAAAAGAATCACCCTAGGTTTCCGGCCATGCGCTCCACCCCTCCGGCCGAGATGTTTCCCGTCAACACACCGGCCGCCTCCCAGGTGTTCACCACCGTGCTGTCCCAGGGGCCCCTGCCCCGACTGGAGGTGGCCCGGCGCGTGGGCCTGTCCCCGGCCGCGGTCACCAAGGCGGTCCGGCCGCTCATCGAGGCCGGCTACTTGGTGGAGGGCGTGGACGAGGAGGCCCGCCCGGCGCTCGGCCGGCCCGCGAACCTCGTACGGGTCGACGGGGGGCGGGCCCTGTTCATCGGCGTCAAGGTCACCGGCGGCGAGGTCATCGGGGTCCTCACCGACCTGTGCTGCCGTATCCGCGCGGCCCGGCACCTGCCGCTGACCGACCGCGACCCCAAGGCGGTGCTCGCGGGCATCGCGGAAGTCGTCCAGCAGCTCCTCGCCGAGGCGGACGAGGCCACGACCGCGGTCCTGGGCCTCGGCATCGCGGTCTCCGGGGACGTCGACCGCAGCGAGGGGACGGTCCGCTACTCGCCGTTCCTGGAGTGGCGTGACGTTCCGCTCGCCGAACTCGCCTCCATGACCACGGGGTTGCCGGTCACCGTCGACAACGACGTCCGCGCCCTGACGGTCGCCGAGCAGTGGTTCGGCGCCGGGGTCGGCCTGTCCGACTTCGCCGTGGTCACCGTGGGCGCCGGCATCGGCTGCGGTCTGGTGGTGCACGGCCGGGTGGTCGCCGGAGCGCACGGCGTGGCCGGGGAGATCGGCCATGTGACCGTCGATCCGTCCGGCCCGCTGTGCCACTGCGGCAACCGCGGCTGCGTGGAGGCGATCGCGGGCGAGGCCGCGATCCTCCGGCAGGTCCGCGAGGCCACCGGCGCCCGACTCCCCGACGCCGCGGCCGCTCTGGCCCTGGCCCGCAAAGGCGTCGCCGGGGCCCGGGACGTGTACGCGCGCGCGGGCGAGGCCATCGGCCGGGGCATCGCCACCGTCGCCAACCTCCTCGGCCCCGAACGCGTGATCATCTCCGGCGAGGGACTCGCCGCCTACGACCTGTTCGCCGAGCAGATCCGTGACGCCTTCGTCGCGGCCGCCTTCGGCTCCGCCGCCCAGTGCGACGTCCGCACCCACCCGCTGCCCTTCGACGAGTGGGCCCGCGGCGCCGCCGCCACCGCCATCCAGTCCTTCATCAGCCCGGACACGAGCCGATAAGTACCCGCACCCCATTGGAGGCACGACCCATGCGGTCATCCTCGTACTTCGCCATGCCCGCCAGAGCCCTGCTGGTGCTCGCCCTCACCGCGGTCGCCGTCCCCACCGCCCAGGCCGCCCACGCCGCCGACACTCCCGCCCCCGTGCTCGCCGCCAAGCCCTACATGGGCTGGTCCAGTTGGAGCATGCAGTCGTCCAAGTACCCCGGCCTCAACCCGGACGGCGACTACAGCTACCTCACCGAGGCCAACGTCCTCAAGCAGACCGACGCCCTGGCCGCCAAGCTGAAGAAGTACGGCTACGAGTACGTCAACATCGACGCCGGCTGGTGGATGGACAAGACCTGGAAGTCCGGCTTCGACCAGTACGGCCGCCAGAAGCCCGACCCGGGCCGCTTCCCGCACGGCATGAAGGCCGTCGCCGACCGCATCCACGCCAAGGGCCTCAAGGCCGGCATCTACCTCCCGGCCGGCCTGGAGAAGGGGGCCTACGGCGACGGGAGGACGCCGGTCTGGAACGCCGACGGCTGCACCACCGCCGACATCGTCTACGACGACCTGCGCACCACCAACGGCTGGGACAGCGCCTACAAGCTCGACTTCGCCAAGCCCTGCACCAGCAAGTACATCGACTCCCAGGCCCGGATGATCGCCGACTGGGGCTTCGACTTCCTCAAGCTCGACGGCGTCGGCCCCGGCTCCGGCAAGAGCGGCGACCAGTACGACAACGTTGCCGACGTGGCCGCCTGGCACCAGGCGATAGCCGACACCGGCCGCCCGATCCACCTCGAACTCTCCTGGTCCCTCGACATCGGACACGCCGCCGACTGGAAGAAGTACTCGCAGGGCTGGCGCATCGACACCGACGTCGAGTGCTACTGCAACACCCTCGTGAGCTGGGAGAACTCCGTCGACGACCGCTGGGACGACACCCCGGCCTGGACCCGGCACGCCGGACCCGGCGGCTGGAACGACCTCGACTCCCTCGACGTCGGCAACGGACAGATGGACGGCCTGACCAAGGCCGAACGGCAGAGCTACGCCACCCTGTGGGCCATCGCCAAGTCCCCCCTCTACACCGGCGACGACCTCACCCGCCTCGACTCCTACGGCCTCTCCCTGCTGACCAACCGCGAGGTCATCGCGATCGACCAGGGCCCCAACCCGCCCGCCCAGCCGGTCACCCCGTCCGACCCGCAGCAGGTCTGGGCCGCCAAGAACACCGACGGCACCTACACCGTGGCCCTGTTCAACCTCGCCGGCGCCCCCACCGCCGTCACCGCCGACTGGACCGCCCTCGGCTTCACCGGCAAGGCCTCCGTCCGCGACCTGTGGAACCACGAGAACCTCGGCACCTACAAGAACAGGATCACCCAGGCCCTGCCCGCCCACGGCTCCCGCCTGTTCACCGTCACCCCGCGCGGCACCGCGGTCGCCCTCACCGGCTACGAGGCCGAGTCGTCCGCCAACACCCTCGCCGGCAACGCCTCCGTCGCCGACTGCTCCGCCTGCTCCGACGGAAAGAAGGTGGGCAACTTGTACCTCGGCGGCAAGCTGACCTTCAACGACGTCATCGTCGCCAAGGCGGGCACCTACCAGATCAAGGTCTCCTACATCAGCGGTGACGCCCGCTCGGTGGACATCTCCGCGAACGGCGGCGGCGCCACCCGGCACAAGCTCCCCTCCACCGGCGACTGGGGAACCGTCGCCAGCGTCTACGTGCCCGTGACGCTCAAGGCCGGCGCCAACACGATCACCTTCGACAGCGGCACCGGCTACGCGCCGGACATCGACCGGATCGACGTCCCGAAGTCCTGACCGAGCCACCAGGAGCCGCCATGACCCCCGCCCCCTCCAGACGCGGTGTCCTCGCGCTGACCGCCGCGCTCGCCGCCCTGCCCGCCTTCAAGGCGACCGCCGCACCGCAGCGGCCCGCCCACTCCTCCGCCCCCGGCACCGACGCCCGCCACCGCCTGTGGTGGCAGGCCCCCGCCGACGAGCACTCGATGATCGAACAGGGCCTGCCCGTCGGCAACGGCCGTCTCGGCGCCCTCGTGAGCAACGACCCCGGCCGGGAACTCCTCCTCGTCACCGACGCCACGATGTGGACCGGCGGCCTCAACGACACCCTCGACGCCGACGGCCAGTTCCCCTACGGGCGAGGGGACTTCGGCTCCTTCACCCTGCTGGCCCGGCTCACCGTCGACATCCCCGACCACGACCTGTCCGCCGTCTCCGGCTACCGCCGCACCCTCGACCTCGACCGGGGCGTGAACACCGCGTCCTACGTCCGCTCCGGGGTCACCTACCGACGGGAGATCTTCGCCAGCCACCCCGACGACGTCATCGTCCTGCACTTCACCCAGAGCGGGGGAGGCCGCTACACCGGCACGATCACGCTGGAGGGCACGCACGGCGAGGAGGCCGCGGTCTCCTTCGGGGCCACCCTCCCCAACGGGCTGCGCTACGGCGCCGCGATCACGGCGTACGGCTCCGGCGGCAGCGTCAGCGTCGACGGCCCGCACATCGCCTTCCGCGGGTGCAGGGACCTCACCGTCGTCCTGAGCGGCGGCACCAACTACACCCCCGACGCCGCCGCCCACTACCGCGACCCCTCCCTCGACCCGCAGAAACTGGCCCGCGGCAAGGTCCGTGCGGCCGCCCGCCACTCGGCGGCCACCCTGCTGCGCACCCACACGGCCGACCACCACGCCCTGTACGGACAGTTGGACCTCTCGCTCGGCACCTCCTCCGCCGAGCAGCGCTCCCTCGACACCTGGGAGCGCCTGCGCGCACGCGCCACGGACGGGGCACCCGACCCCGAACTGGAGGCCCAGTACCTCCAGTTCGGCCGCTACCTGACGATCGCGGCCTCCCGCGGCAGCCTGCCGCTCGCCCTCCAGGGACTGTGGCTCGACGGCAACGACCCCGACTGGATGGGCGACTACCACACCGACATCAACATCCAGATGAACTACTGGGCGACCGACCGGGCCGGCCTGTCCCAGTGCTTCGACGCGTTCACGGACTACTGCGTGGCCCAGTTCCCGTCCTGGACCGACCTCACCCGCAGACTGTTCAACGACCCCCGCAACCGCTACCGCAACTCCACGGGCAAGAACGCCGGCTGGACGGTCGCCATCTCCACCAACCCCTTCGGCGGGGGCGGCTGGTGGTGGCATCCGGCGGGCAACGCCTGGCTGTGCAACTCGCTCTGGGAGCACTACGAGTTCACCGCCTCCCGCACCCACCTGGAGAAGATCTACCCGCTCCTGAAGGGCGCCTGCGAGTTCTGGGAGGCGCGGCTGCTCACCACGACCCTCCCGGGCACCTCGCGGGAGGTCCTGATCGTCGACAGCGACTGGTCGCCCGAGCACGGCCCCCTCGACGCCAAGGGCATCACCTACGCCCAGGAACTCGTGTGGGCCCTGTTCGGCAACTACTGCGCGGCCGCCGCCGAGCTGAAGAAGGACACCGCCTTCGCCGCCACGATCGCCGGCCTCCGCAAACGCCTCTACCTCCCGCAGGTCAGCCCCACCACCGGCTGGCTGGAGGAGTGGATGTCCCCCGACAACCTCGGCGAGACCACCCACCGCCACCTGTCCCCGCTAGTCGGGCTCTTCCCCGGCGACCGCATCCGCCCCGACGGCTCCACCCCGGCCGAGATCGTCGACGGCGCCACCGCCCTGCTCACCGCACGCGGCATGGAGAGCTTCGGCTGGGCCAACGCCTGGCGCGCCCTGTGCTGGGCCCGCCTCAAGAACGCCGACAACGCCTACCAGCTCGTGCTCAACAACCTGCGCCCCTCCAGCGGAGGCAGCAACGGCACCGCCTTCAACCTCTTCGACATCTACCAGGTGGAACAGGGGCGCGGGATCTTTCAGATCGACGCGAATTTGGGTACCCCTGCGGCGATGATCGAGATGCTGCTCTACTCACGCCCCGGCCACCTGGAACTCCTGCCGGCCCTGCCCGACGCCTGGGCCGCCTCCGGCTCCCTCAGCGGAGCGAACGCCCGCGGCGGCTTCGTCGTGGACCTACGCTGGCGGGATGGGAAACCGACCGAAGCACGGATCCGCAGTACCGGCGGCCGCACCACGACGGTCGCCCACGCGGGAAGCACGCGCACGGTGACGTTGAAGCCGGGGGAGACGGTCACCCTGAAGGGCTTCGGCCGATGAGCCGCCGAACGGCCCGCTGGGCCCGGCTCCTCGCGGTCACGGTCGCGGCCGCGGCCCTCCAGGCCACCCCCGCACAGGCCGCCGTCACCCCGCCGGACGGGGTGATCACCTGGGGCGCGAGCGCCTATGCCATCGGCGAATCGGCCGCCGACCGGGGCTACCGCATGGTCGTCCACACCAGCGTCGGCGGCCGCGACGCACGCATCCGGCTGTCCAACGCGTTCGGGCAGCAACCGGTGACCTTCGACAGCGTCTACGCCGGCCTGCAACTGAAGGACGCCGAGCTGGTGCGCGGCAGCAACCGGCGGCTCACCTTCGGCGGCTCGTCCTCCGTCACCGTGGAACCCGGCGACACGGTGTACAGCGACCCGCTGCCCGGCAGGCTGGCCGCCGGATCGAACCTGGTCGTCAGCGTCCACACCCCGGACGCCGCGGGTCCGGTCACCGGCCACTCGATGGCCTTGCAGACGTCGTACGCCACCCGGGGCGACCACACCGCCGAGGAGAGCGGCGCCCACTGGACCGAGAGCATCGGGTCGTGGTTCTACCTCGACGCGGTCTCGGTGCGGACGCCCGCGGCCACCGGAGCCGTCGTCACGCTCGGCGACTCCATCACCGACGGCTGGCAGTCCACCACCGACCGGAACCGCCGCTGGCCCGACTACCTCGCCCGCCGCCTCCAGAAGGCGCACACCACGGTCAAGGGGGTGGCCAACGAGGGGATCTCCGGCAACAAGGTGCTGGCCGACGGCGCCGGGCCGAGCGCCCTGAACCGGCTGGAGCGGGACGTGCTCTCGCAGCCGGGCGTGCGCACCGTGTTCCTCTTCGAAGGCGTCAACGACCTGAAGGCCCACAGCGGTGTCACCGCCGCGGACCTGATCTCCGGCTACCGCGAGATCGTCGACCGGGCCCACGACGCCGGCAAGTGCGTGGTCGTCTCCACCATCGCCCCCTTCAAGGGCTGGCCCGAATGGGACACCGCCGCCGAGGCCGTACGACAGGAGGTCAACGACTTCGTCAGGAGCCACGGCGACGAGTTCGACGCGGTCAGCGACTTCGACCGCGTCCTGCGCAGCCCCTACGACCACGAGCGGATGCTGCCCGTGTTCGACGGCGGGGACCACATCCACCCCAACGACAAGGGCATGCAGGCCATGGCGGACTCCGTCGATCTCAACAGCCTGGACTGCGCACGCCGCTGAGGCACCGTCAGCCGCGGGCCGTCGTCTCCGGGGTGATCAGCCCCTCGCGGTAGGCGACGGCCACGGCCTCGGTGCGGCTCGCCGCGCCCAGCTTGGCGAGGATGTTGGAGACGTGCACGCTGGCCGTCTTCCCGGTGATGAACAGCTCCTCACCGATCTGGCGGTTGCTGCGGCCCCGGGCCAGCAGCCGCAGCACGTCCTGCTCACGGGCGGTGAGCGGCGACGCGGCCGGCGGGGCCTCGCTCAGCCTGCCGCGCCGGATCAGCTCGTCCACCCGCTGCAGCAACGGCGTGGCGCCGAGCCGGGCGAACACCTCACGGGCCGCACGCGCCTCGGCCGCGGCCTCCTCCCGCCGGTCGGCCGCGAGCAGCGCCTCGGCGTACCGCAGCCGGCAGCGCGCCGGTTCGTACACGTCACCGAAGTCGAACGCGGCGACCGCCTTCGCCCAGGCCCCGGCATCCGGCCCCGACACGGCCCAGGTCCACTCCGCCTCGGCCCGGGCCAGCCACGCCTGGCCCTCGGGACCCTGCGGTATGCCGCCCTCCCCGTGCACGGCCGCGGTCCTGGCCAGCTCCACCAGCTCGGTCGCGGTCCCCGCCCAGCCGTGAGCCCCGGCCTGGTCACCCTTGAGACGCAGATCGGCGGCCCGGTCGGCGACCGCGGACAGGGCGAGGGCGGCCAGCCGGACGGTGACGTGGGGAGCCGTGCCCATGTCGTCGGTCAGCGCCGTGACGGTGGCCCGCGCCCGCCCCACGGCCTCCTCCGGATCACCCCGCAGCGCCGCCGCGTCGGTCAGCACGATGCCCGCGACCAGCGTCGCCATCCAGTCGAACGGCCCCTCCAGCAGCGCCCGGGCCCGGTCGGTGGCCCGGAAGTCGCCGCGCGCGAGCGCCACGTACAGCGCGGGCGCCATCGTGTACCCGCCGGTCGCGGGCAGCACCTCCGCGTCGGCGTGCGCCGCGCGCACGCACTCGTCCCAGCGGCCCAACGTGTACAGGACCAGGAGTTGCAGATAGCGCATCTCCATCGGGTACGGCGACGACAGCAGCCCGGCGCGACGGGCCCGGTCCAGGCCCTCGGTGAGCCAGGGCAGGCACTCGTCGAGGTGCCCGGACTCGAAGCAGCCGACGGCGAGGTTGAACAGGGCGCGCATCTCCACCGGCGTGTTGCACGCCTCGCGGGCCAGCTCCCGGGCCTGCCGCAACCGCTCCCGCCCGGCCGGCGTACGGCGGCCGCCGCCCTCCAGGACGGCCAGGGAGATCAGCAGATCCGCCTGGGCGTCCGGCACGCCCAACTGCTCGGCGACGCCGAGGGCCTGCCGGGCGACCCGCAGCGCGACCTCGTTCTCCCCGACCTGACGGGCCGCCACCACGTGGGTGGCCGCGGCCCACACCCAGGTACGGGACGGGGGATCGGCGGGGATCATGGCGAGCGCCTCGCTGCTGTAGGCGAAGGCCGCGCTCAGGTTGTCGACGCTCATCAGGTTCCCGGCGAGCGTGTAGCGCACCCGGGCGGCGAGTTCGGAGTCCGCCTCCTGGCCGACACCGGCGAGCGCGGCCCGCGTGAGCGAGACCGCCCGGTGCAGTTCGCCGGCGTGCGCGGCCGCCGACGAGGCCCGCAGCATCAGCCGGACCCGGTCGACTCCCTCGCCCGAGGGCCGCGCGGACGGCTCCACCGCCGACCACAGGTCGAGGGCCGCTTCCAGATGCCGTAGCTCCTCGGCGGGCGCCCCGACCCGCTCGGCGTGGTCCGCGGCCTCCAGGGAGGCGGCGAGCGCGGGGGCGGGGTCGTGGCTCTCGCGGTAGTGGTGGGCCCGCTCCGCGGCGCTCTCGGCCCGCGGTCCCCGCCCGTCGAGCAGCCGGGCGAACGCCCCGTGCAGCCGCGCCCGCTCACCGGGGAGCAGATCGGCGTACACCGCCTCACGGGCGAGGGCGTGCCGGAACGCGTACGTGTCCCCCTCGCCGGGCACCAGCAGCTGCCGCCCGACGGCCTCCCGCAGGGCCGCCTCAAGCTCCTCGTCGGGCAGGCGTACGGCGTCCCGCAGCAGATCGTGCTCGACGCGCCGCCCGGCCACGGCGGCGGTGCGCAGCACCTGCTGAGCGGTGCCGGAGAGCTGCTCGAACCGGATCAGCAGGACGTCGGCGAGCCCACTGGGCACCCCGCCCTGTCCGCTGCCGGTGGCGGCGAGCAACTCCTCGGCGTAGAAGGCGTTGCCCTCGGCCCGCTCGACGATCCGCCGCACGGTGGTGTCCGGCATCGGCTCCTCGCGCAGGGCCCGCACCAGTCGGGCCACCTCGCCGTCGGCCATCGGCCGCAACTCCAGCCGCTCGACGGCGGGCAGCCGCACGAGCTCGGCGAGCAGCGGCCGCAGCGGATGTCGCCGGTGCAGGTCGTCGGCCCGGTACGAGGCGAGCACGGCCAGCCGGTGCGTGGGGGCCCCGCCCGCGGAGCGCTGGAGGATCCCCCGGCTGAGCAGGAACCGCAGCAGGTCCCGGGAGGACTGATCGGCCCAGTGCAGGTCCTCCAGGACGAGCAGCAGGGGAGCGATGTCCGAGAGGTCGGCGAGCAGCCCGGCGATCGACTCGAACAGCCGCAGCCGCCCACCGGAGTCCCCGGCGGAGCCGCCGCCCAGCAGCCGCTCCACCACCGGGTACGCGGCGAGAGCACCGGCGAACCGCTCGTCCTGCGCGATCGCCCCGAGCACCTCCGTGAAGGGAAGGTACGGCAGCCCCACATCACCGAGGTCGACGCAGTGTCCGACGAGCACGGTCATCCCGGCCGCCGCGGCCCGCCCCCGGACCTCGTCCAGCAACCGCGTCTTGCCGACCCCGGCGTCCCCGGCGACGAGCACGGCCCGGGCCTCCCCGGCCCGGGCCCGCCCCAGCACCCCGGAGAGCCGGGCGAGCTCGTCGTCCCGCCCGATGATCGGCGTACTGATGGAGATCTGCGACACGCATACATCCTGGCACGCCACCCAGGGGCGCGGGGAACCGCGCGATCAACCACAGGCGACCCGCACCCGCCGTCGGACGGACCGCACCGGGTCCCTAGGCGCTCACCGCCGCAACACCCGTGCCCAGTCCGCCGGCACCCGTCCCTCAGGACCCGGCGCGGGCTGGCCCTCGGGATGACTTCCCGGCCCCGCCAACTCCGGCCCCGCCTCGAACATCTCGTTCGTCTCGAAGTCCCAGAACCACTCCTCACCGGGCTCGAAGCTCTGCACCAGAGGATGCCCCGAGTCCCGGAAGTGCCCGGTCGCGTGCTGACCGGGGGAGGAGTCGCAGCACCCCACGTGCCCGCACTGCGCGCACCGCCGCAGGTGGAACCACCATCCGCCCGCCGCGTCGCACTCCACGCATCCGTCCCCGCTGGGCGGCACGGTCGGGTCGATCCCCTTGACGTCGGTCATTCCGGCTCCTCGGTCGAGTCGTTGTCCACGGCGGTCAGCGGAAGCAGCACCTGGAAGCGGGTGTCGCCGGGCGACGACTCCACCTGGAGCGTCCCGTGGTGCTTGTTGACCACGATCCGCCAGGAGATGTCGAGCCCGAGTCCCGTCCCCTCGCCCACCGGCTTGGTGGTGAAGAAGGGGTCGAAGATGCGCCCGCGGATGTCCGGCGGCACCCCGGGCCCGGTGTCCCGGAACTCCACCAGCAGCCGGTCGTGCTCGAGGGCGGTCCGGACGGTCAACGTCCCTTCCCCGCCCACGCTGTTCATGGCCTGCACCGCGTTGTCGATCAGGTTCGTCCACACCTGGTTGAGCTCGGCGGGGTAGGCCGGGATCCTCGGCAGGGTCCGGTCGTACTCCTTGACGACCTTGATCTGCTGCCCGATCTTCCCCGACAGCATCAGCAGGGTGCTGTCGAGGAGTTCGTGCACGTCGGCCACCTGGTAGGGCGCCCGGTCCAGCTGGGAGTACTGCTTGGCCGCGTCGACCAGATGCGAGATGCGGGCCGTGGAGTCGTTGATCTCGTCCATCAACAGCTCGGTCTCGACGGTGTAGTTGAGCCAGCCGATCGCGTTCGGCAGGATCTCCTCGCCCACGGTCGCCGCGACCTGGTCGAGCCAGTCCACGTCGAGCCCGCCCTGCACGAAGGTGGGCGCGATCCGCCAGCCCTCCTGGATGCCGTGGTCGTCGAGCCAGTCGGCGAGGGCGTCCTCCCGGTCGGAGGCCTCCAGGGGGCTCAACGTCGGCGCCTTGGCGACCCGTTCGGCGGTGCGCTCCTGCATGTCGATGAGGTTCGCCATCACCTCGGGGCTGTAGGAGCCCTGGGCGATGACGGCCAGCTTGTGCCGCATTTTGCCGACCCGCTCGCGCAGGGTCGCGGTCGCCCGTACGGCCGCCGCCGCGGGGTTGTTGAGCTCGTGGGTGAGACCGGCCGACAACGAGCCGAGCGCCAGCAGCCGTTCCCGCTGTCCGATGGCCCGCTGGGTGTTCTTGGAACCGAAGAAGAGCCCCTCCAGCAGATGGACGGCCATCGGGAACCATTCCTGCATGAACGCCGAGAACGTCTCCGCGGGCAGCACGAAGAACCGCGAGGGCTCGGTGACCCGCATGGAGCCGTTGTACGTCTGCTGCACCCGGTCACCCAGGTAGGCCTGCATGGAGCCCGCGTACACCCCGCGCTGCGAGGTGCGGTTGATCTCGATGTCGTCGCCGCCGACCCGCCGGGAGAGGACGACCGTGCCCTCGATCATCACGTAGAAGCAGGTGGCGGGCTCGCCCTCGTTGTACACCGGGCCGGGTTCGAACTTCTCGACCCGTCCCGCGGCGCACAACTGCCCCAGCTGTTCCGGGGTCAGCTTCTCGAACAGGAACAGCGACCCTATCTCCGTGGGACTGCACGGCATCAGCTGCCCGCTCACGACTGCTCCAGGTACCGGTGGACGAGCATCACGGCCATGGCTCCCTCTCCGACGGCGGACGCGACCCGCTTCGCGGACTCGGCGCGCGCGTCGCCCGCGACGAACACGCCCGGAATGTTGGTCTCCAGGTGGTACGGCGGCCGGTCCAGCTCCCAGTCCGCCGGCGGTCGCCCGTCGGGGGTGAGGTCCGGTCCGGCCAGGATGAACCCGTGCTCGTCCCGCAGCACCGTGCCGTCCAGCCAGCCGGTGAGCGGGGCCGCGCCGATGAACACGAACATCCACTGCGCGTCGACGAGTTCGGTCTCCCCGGTGTCCACGTCGCGCAGGGTGAGCTGCTCCAGGTGGTCGGAACCGTGCGCGGCCTCGACGACGGTACGCGCGCGGACCGAGATGTTGGGCGCCTCCTCGATCTGCTGGATCAGGTAGTGCGACATCGACGCCGCGAGATCGGGTCCGCGCACCAGCAGGGTCACCGACTTGGCGCCCCGCGACAGGTACATGGCGGCCTGGCCCGCCGAGTTGGCGCCGCCGACGATGTAGATGTCCTGACCCTGGCAGGAGGCCGCCTCGGTCAGCGCCGAGCCGTAGTACACCCCGCACCCGGTCAGGTCCGTGCAGCCGGGCGCCTCCAGCTGCCGGTACGACACACCGGTCGCCAGGATCACGCTGTGCGCGGCCACCGCCGACCCGTCCGAGAACCGCACGGTGCGGGCCGCGCCGTTGACCTCCAGACCGGCCACCTCACGGGCGGTGAGGATCTCGGCCCCGAACTTCGTCGCCTGCCGGCGGGCCCGGTCGGTGAGCTGGGCGCCCGACACACCGTCCGGGAAGCCCAGGTAGTTCTCGATCCGCGAACTCTGACCGGCCTGTCCGCCGGTCGCCGACCGCTCCACCAGCACGGTCCGCAGCCCCTCCGAGGCGCCGTACACCGCCGCGCCCAGGCCGGCCGGACCGCCGCCGATGACGACGAGGTCGTAGAAGTCGGCCGTCGGGGTCGTGGCGAGACCGACGTGGGCGGCCAGGTCGGGTGCCTCCGGCTCGACCAGGGGAGTCCCGTCCGGGGTGATCACCACCGGCAGCCGCTGCCCGTCCTGGCCGGCGGCCGCCAGCAGCCGCTGCCCCTCGGGCTCGTCCGTGGAGTACCAGCGGTACGGCACCTGGTTGCGGGCCAGGAACTCCCGCACGTCCGAGGAGCGCGCCGACCAGCGGTGCCCGATCACCTTGGTGGCGGGCACCGGCCGGTAGTCGCTGCACCGCCACGCCTCCAGGAGGTCGTCCAGGACCGGGTAGAGCTTCTCCTCGGGCGGGTCCCAGGGCTTGAGCAGGTAGTGGTCGAGGTCGACGACGTTGATCGCGTCGATCGCCGCGTTGGTGTCCGCGTACGCGGTGAGCAGCACGCGGCGGGCGCCCGGGTACACGTCCAGGGCCTGTTCGAGGAACTCGATGCCGTTCATCTGCGGCATGCGGTAGTCGGCCAGGATCACCGCCACGAGGTCACCGCGCAGCTTCAGCTCCCGCAGCGCCTCCAGCGCGGACTCACCGGACTCCGCGCGCACGATCCGGTACGACTCGCCGTAGCGCCGCCGCAGATCGCGGGCGACGGCACGGGAGACCCCCGGGTCGTCGTCCACGGTCAGGATGACGGTCCGCGCCGATTCGGCGGCCTGTGCCATGCGTCTCCCCACGCCGGGCGGTCGGTCGGGGCCCGGCGCCCCCCGTGGTCACCGGCCCGGTTCCGCCCATCGTATGTTCGATCGCCCTGCTGTGCGCAGGTATGGCTGACCCTGCCGTTGTCAGGCTCGGCGCTCGCCCAGCACGCAGAACTCGTTGCCCTCGGGGTCCACGAGCACCACCCAGGGCTGCTCGCCCTGTCCGACGTCCGTGTGCCGGGCGCCCAGGGCGAGGAGGCGGGCGACCTCGGCGTCCCGGTCGTCCGGCCGGAAGTCGAGGTGGAGCCGGTTCTTGACGCTCTTCGGCTCCGGCACCGGCACGAAGAGCAGCCCCGGCGTCCGGTCCTTCTCGGGGCGGATCTCGAACTCGTCCGGGGCGTCCGCGACCACGACCCAGCCCAGCGCCTCGGCCCACCAGCGCCCGAGGGCGGCGGGATCGGCCGAGTCCACGATGACTTGCTCCCATTCCAAGGCCATGGGGAAAGCGTAGTGAAGACTGGACCTGACGCACGTGACCGCGAACCAGGGAGGCCCCCGCATGACCCGCCCGATCACCGCAGGGATCGACGGAACCGAGGAGAGCCTCGCCGCGCTCGGCTGGGCCGCACGGGAGGCGGTCCGGCGGGGCGTGTCGCTACGGGTGGTGCACGCCTGGCGGTTCCAGCCGTACGAGGGGATCGACGCCGGGGACCGGGACACCCAGGCGGGCTGGGCGCGGGACGCCCTCGCCGAGGCCGTGCGGGCCGTCACCGGACGGCACACCGGGCTCGACGTGGACACCGACCTGGTGGAGGGCGGCAGCGTCGACGTCCTGGTGGCCGCGGCGGCCGACTCCGAGCTGCTGGTCCTGGGCTCGCGCGGGCACGGCCCGGTGGTGGGCTTCCTGCTGGGCTCGGTGGGCCAGCAGGTGATCGCCGAGGCGACCCGGCCCGTGGTCCTGGTGCGTGCCGGGGACCAGGCCACCGCGGAGGTCGCGGGGCGCGAGATCGTCGTGGGCCAGGAGGGCGACCCGGAGGACAGCGCCAAGGTCCTGCGGTTCGCGTTCGAGACGGCGGCGGCCCGGGGAGCGACCGTGCGTGCCGTACGGGCCTGGACGCTGCCGCCGGTGTTCGCCTACAGCCCCGGCTCGCTGAAGCTCCTCGACGAGGCCGGCGGCCTGGAGCCGTACGAGAAGAAGGCCCTGGCCTCGGCGCTCCAGCCGTGGCGGGAGCGCTTCCCCGACGTGCCGGTCGTCGAGCACGTGGAGATGGGCAGCGCGGGCCAGGTGCTGCTCTCGGTGACCGCGCGGGCCCAGTTGATGGTCGTCGGACGCCGGGCCCGCCGTACCGCCGTGGGTGCCCGGATCGGCTCGGTCGCGCACGGGGTGCTGCACCACGCCGACTGCCCGGTGGCCGTGGTGCCGCACGTCTGAGGTCAGTCCGCGGTGGCGGGGGTGGGCTGGAGCGTCTCCCGGGCCTTGGGGAGGATGTTCTTGATGTAGTCGTCCACCGCCGTGTCCAGCCCGATGTCGTGCTGGGCCCGCTCGGACAGGTACCAGCGGTGCTCCAGGAGCTCGTGGTAGATCTCGGCCGGGTCCATCGAACCGCGCATCTCCAGCGGTACGGCCCGCACCGTGGGCCGGAAGACGTCCCGTACCCAGCGGTGCGCGAGCACCTCCGGGCGGGCGCCGAGGGGGTCGCCCGGGGCGTAGTCGTCCTGGGTGGCCATCCAGCTCTCCAGGTCGTTGAGCAGCCGCCGGGCCTGGTTCTCCTCGGTGTCCAGGCCTGTCAGGCGCAGGAGCTGGCGCTGGTGGTGGCCCGCGTCCACGACCTTCGGCACGAACGTGACCGAGTCGCCGTTGGGCGCGTGCTCGATCTGCATCTCGGCCACGTCGAAGCCGAGGTCGTTGAGCCGCCTGATCCGGCGCTCTATGTAGTGGTACTTGCCCGCCGGGTAGACGGACCGGCGGGTCAGCTCCTCCCACAGGCTGCCGTAGCGCGCGCAGATCTCCATGCCGAACTCGATGGCGTCCACGGAGGGGTGCAGGGCCCCGGAGGCCTCCAGGTCGAGCAGCTCGCCACTGATGTTGACGCGGGCGAGGTCGAGGTCGTAGTCCCGCTGCCCGGGGCTGAGCTGCGGATGCAGGTCGCCGGTCTCGGCGTCCACCAGGTAGGCGGCGTAGGCGCCCGCGTCGCGCCGGAAGAGGGTGTTGGACAGCGAGCAGTCACCCCACGCGAAGCCGGCCAGGTGCAGACGGACCAGGAGGACGGCGAGGGCGTCCATCAGGCGGTGCATGGTGGCGGGCCGCATGGTCGTCTCGAACATCGAGCGGTACGGCATCGAGCCGCCCAGGTGCCGGGTGACCAGCACCGGCTCCAGCGGGGCCTCCCCGGTGTCGGTGCGCCCGGTGACGACGGCGAGCGGGTCGACGGCGGGTATGCCGAGCCGGTCCAGGTCGCGCAGCAGCTCGTACTCGCGCAGCGCGGGGCGCTCGGCGAGCTCCTTCACGGCGATGACCTCGTCGCCGGCCCGGGCGTAGCGCACCACGTGCCGGGATATGCCGCGCGGCAGCGGGACCAGGACCTCCTCCGGCCACTCCTCCAGCGGCAGGTGCCACGGCAGTTCGAGCAGGAGCGCGGGGTGCTCCGGGTTAGTCGCGCTGATCTGCAGTGCCATGGTGCGGTGTCCTTGTCCGGCCGGTGATCGTCACCTCACCTTAGAGCGCGCGCTCCTTGGCCTGAAGTGCCGATTCACGGACTGGACCGCGGTGGGCCGGGCCGTGTCCGGGCACCAGGACGTCGCCCTCCAGCTCCGCGAACACGTCCAGCGAGGCCACCGCGCGGGCGCGCTCGTGGTGGAACATGTCGGGCAGCAGTTGGGGGCCCTTGACCCGTGAGGTGGGGTGGCCGCTCACCAGACCGTCGCCGGAGATCACCACACCGCGTTCGGGGAGGTGGAAGGCGCAGTGCCCGTCGGTGTGGCCCGGGGTGTGCACGGGCACCGGACGGCCCGGCAGGTCGAGGGCGCCCTGCGCGGGGAAGGGCTGCGGGGAGGCGACCGGTACGTGGGCCGTGCCGCCCACGCGGATCGCGTGCACCGCCCACGGCAGCACCCCGGGGCGCCAGCCGTTCTTCAGCACTGTCCCGACGGAGACCTGGTGCAGGAACTCCCGCCGCGCGTGGGGCACTTCGGCCTGGTGCAGGTAGACCGGCGTGCCGTAGGTGGCGCGCAGGTACTCGGCGGACCCGAGGTGGTCGTTGTGGGCGTGCGTGACGAGCACGGCGGTGAGCGCCTCCGGTGAACTCCCCACCTCGGCGAGGGAGGCGAGCACCTGCTCCCGGTCGCCCGGGTAGCCGGTGTCGACGAGCGTGGCGGAGCTGCCCTCGGTCAGGATGACCCAGTTGGTGTTGCTGCCGTGCACCAGATAGGTGCCGTCCGCCACTTGCTGCACGCCTGCGCTCATGATCGCCCCGCCCGGTGAGTTGCTGCCGACGGCAGACAGCAAAGCAGACGCTCAGGCGATGCGGAGCGGCGGGTACCGGTTCTCCAGCGCTCAACTTCCTTGCCCCCGGGGCGGCCTCGGGCACCGTCCACGCGGCTGCGGCGCGCGGGGGGTGGTCGGCGTCTTCGGCCAGCCGCAGGGGGGTGCACCGGGCCCGGCGCGCCTGTCGGGCCGGGCGTCCTCGTGGAGACCCGCACCCAGGGGCTCCCGTCCCGCTGCGGCGAGGCTGCCTCCGGCGCCGTCCGGCGGGGTCGACTTCGTCCACCGGCCGTAGGAACACCACGGGACCGGCGCCTTCGTGGAGACCTGGGCCTCGGGCTCCCTGCCCGCCGCAGCGGCTGCTCGCCGGTCCTCCCCGTCCGGCCCCCCGGTCGGGCGAGGCTGCCCCCAGCGCGTCCGAGGGGCTATCGCGCGCCGCGCCGGGCGGCGGGGGCCGACGTCTTCCGTCATCTGCACGGACACCACGGGTCCGGCGCGCACGTCGGGTCAGGTGGGCCCGTAGAGACCTGCCCCCCGGGCTCCCGGCCCACCCGCGCCTCGGTTCCCGTGCTCGCGGCCCGCCGCCGCAGCCGGATCCGTCCTGTCCGTCCGACCCCCGGAGGGACGGGGCTGCCTCCGGCACCGTCCGCCGGAGGCAGCCCCCGCGTGCGTCCGAAGCAGCCGCCTCTCTGCCTCAGTGCACGCCGTGCGGGCGGAACTGGATGCTGATGCGCGGTCCCGTGGCGCGGGTGGACTTCGGTACGGCGTGCTCCCAGGTGCGCTGGCAGGAGCCGCCCATCACGATCAGGTCGCCGTGTCCCAGGGGCCGCCGCAGCGTCTCGCCGCCACCGCGGGCCGGCCGCAGCAGGAGGTCGCGCGGGGCGCCCACGGAGACGATCGCGACCATGGTGTCCTGGCTCGCGCCCCGCCCGCCCCGGTCGCCGTGCCAGGCGACGCTGTCCCGGCCGTCGCGGTAGTAGCAGAGCCCGGCCGTGGTGAACGGCTCGCCGAGCTCGCCCGCGTAGTGGGCGGTCAGCGCGTCCCGGGCCTCGGTGAGCACGGGATGCGGCAGCTCGTCGTGCACGCCGTAGTGGGCGAGCAGACGGGGGACGTCGACGACGTGGTCGTACATCTTGCGGCGCTCGGCACGCCAGGGCACCTCAAGGGCGAGCTGTTCGAACAGGGCGTCCGAGCCGCCGAGCCATCCGGGCAGCACGTCGATCCAGGCGCCGTGGGCGAGCACGGTACGGCGGATCCCGTCGAGCGGGCCGAGCCGGAGCTGGTCGGTCTGGTCGAACAGGGAGCCCTGGAGGTGCGCGGTCATGGATCCAGCGTACTCCTGAATCGAAAGTCTGTTCCCATGGGATTCCGTCGAGGGGCAAGGCTCTTTTGATACATCGGTGTATCGGATACATTGCCGTATCGAACGGAGGGTCACATGGCGGTGGAGAACCCGACCAGGCGTGTGACCAGGCGCCGGGTCCGCACGCGTGCCAACCTCCTGGACGCGGCCTTCGCGGTGTTCGCCGCCAAGGGCTTCGGACGGGTCTCGATCGAGGAGGTCTGCGAGGCCGCCGGGTACAGCCGCGGCGCCTTCTACTCGAACTTCGACAGCCTCGACGAGCTGTTCTTCGCGCTCTACCGGCAGCGCGCCGACCTCATCGCGGACCAGGTCTCCGGCGCCCTCGCCCTCGACGGACCGGGATTCGACGTGCCGGCCGCCGTCGACCGGGTCACCGAGGTGCTGCTCCTGGACCGGGACTGGCTCCTGGTGAAGACCGACTTCCTGGTGTACGCCGCCCGCGTGCCCGAGGTCGCCCGGACCCTGCTCGAACACCGGGCCAGGCTCAGGCGCGCCATCGCCGACCGGCTGGCACGCGCGCGTGGGCACACCGGGCTGCCCGCCGTCCTGGTCGACGTCGAGGGCGCCGCCCAGGCCGTGGTCGCGGCCTACGACGGGGTCACCGTGCAACTGCTGCTGGACGGCGACGTCGAGCGCGCCCGCGCCTGGCTCAAGCAACTGCTCACCGCGCTGCTCACGGACGGCAGCGACACCACCGTATGAGGGAAGGGACGGTCGCCATGGATGCCGACGTCATCGTCGTCGGAGCGGGGCTCGCGGGCCTGGTTGCCGCGCACGAACTCACCAGCCGCGGCAGGAGGGTCGCGCTGGTCGACCAGGAGAACGCCGCCAACCTCGGCGGCCAGGCCTTCTGGTCCTTCGGCGGGCTCTTCCTCGTCGACACCCCCGAGCAGCGGAGGCTCGGCGTCAAGGACTCCTTCGACCTCGCCTGGAGCGACTGGCAGGGCAGTGCCGGGTTCGACCGTGTCGACGACGAGGACTCCTGGGCGGTGCGCTGGGCCCGCGCCTACGTCGAGTTCGCGGCGGGGGAGAAGCGGTCCTGGCTGGAGGGGCACGGCATCAGGTTCCTGCCCACCGTCGGCTGGGCCGAGCGCGGCGATCTGACCGCCCACGGCCACGGCAACTCCGTGCCCCGCTTCCACATCGCGTGGGGCACCGGCACCGGAGTCGTCGAGCCGTTCGTCGGGTACGCCAAGCAGGCCGCGCGGGACGGACTGCTGACCTTCTACCACCGCCACCAGGTCGACGAGCTCGTCGTCGAGGACGGCACCGCGCGGGGCGTGCGCGGGACCGTCCTCGCCGCGGACGACTCCGCGCGCGGGGTGGCCTCCAACCGCGACCGGATCGGCGACTTCGAACTCACCGCCCAGGCCGTCGTCGTCACCACCGGAGGCATCGGCGCCAACCACGACATCGTCCGCCGCCACTGGCCCGAGCGGCTCGGCACCCCGCCCGCCGAAATGGTCACCGGCGTCCCCGCCCACGTCGACGGCCGGATGCTCGACATCAGCGCGAGCGCGGGCGTCCGGCTGGTCAACCGCGACCGGATGTGGCACTACACCGAGGGCATCCAGAACTGGGACCCCATCTGGCCCGGCCACGGCATCCGCATCCTGCCCGGCCCGTCCTCCATGTGGTTCGACGCCCTCGGCCGCCGGCTGCCCGACCCGTGCCTGCCCGGCTACGACACCCTCGGCACCCTCAGGCACCTGCGCACCACCGAGGACATCGCCGAGCACGACCACTCCTGGTTCATCCTCACCCAGAAGATCATCGAGAAGGAGTTCGCGCTCTCGGGCTCCGAGCAGAACCCCGACATCACCGCCAAGGACCGGACGGGCTTCCTCAAGGAGCGCATCCTCGGCAAGGGCGCGCCGGGGCCCGTCGACGCGTTCCTGCGCAAGGGCGCGGACTTCGTCACCGCGCCGAACCTGGAGCAGCTCGTGGAGAAGATGAACGGCCTGACGGACAAGGCCCTCCTCGACGCCGCCTCGATCCGCCGCCAGATCGAGGCCCGCGACCTCCAGATCGCCCACTCCTACAGCAAGGACGCCCAGGTGCAGGGCATCCGCAACGCCCGCCGCTACATCGGCGACCGGCTCGGCCGGGTCGCCACCCCGCACCGCATCCTCGACCCGGCCGCCGGACCCCTGATCGGCGTCAAGCTGCACATCCTGACCCGCAAGACCCTCGGCGGCATCCAGACCGACCTCGACTCCCGCGCCCTCGGCATGGACGGCAAGCCCCTCGAAGGGCTGTACGCGGCGGGCGAGGTCGCCGGCTTCGGCGGTGGCGGCGTCCACGGCTACAACGCGCTCGAGGGCACCTTCCTCGGCGGCTGCCTCTTCTCCGGGCGCGCGGCGGGGCGGGCGGCGGCCAAGCAGGTCGGCTAGGACTCCAGCAGGCGCACCAGCACGGTGGCGTGGCTCTGCTCCGGCGTCTTCGACGCGGTCAGCAGGGTCACGTCGCCGTTCTGTGCCACCTCCCGGATCCCGTCCAGGAGTTCGGCGGCCTCGGGATCGGCCAGCTCCGCCTCGTACCGTTCGGCGAACTCCTCGTACGAGCCCTCGCCCGCGTGGTACCAGCGGCGCAGTTCGGTCGACGGGGTGAGCGCCTTCGGCCACTCGTCGATCCGGGCCGCGTCCTTCGACAGGCCGCGCGGCCACAGCCGGTCGACCAGGACGCGGACGCCGTCCGCGGGCTCGGGCGGTTCGTAGACACGGCGGACGCGCACGCTCACGGGAGGCCTCTCGACGCAGGGGCGGGTGGGTCGGAGCGTACTGCGGAGCCCGGCGCGACTTGACCTGATCAAGGGAGAGTTGCGAGGGAGGGGGCCTTTAGTGTGAAGCAGTCGTCCGCCCCCCGACCGTAGGAGAGCACGTGCCGAAGGCCGTCAGACGCACCTTCGTCCTCGTCACCACCCCCCTCGCCCTCACCGCCCTGCTCGGGGCCGCCGCGCCCGCGCCGACGGGCTCGTCCGGAGCCGGGGACCCCTACTTCCCGCTCGCCGGAAACGGCGGATACCACGTCGGCCACTACGACCTGACACTCCGTTACGACCCCGGCAGCCGGCATCTCGACGGCCGGGCCGTCCTCACCGCCCGCGCCACCCAGCGTCTGACCCGCTTCGACCTCGACTTCAAGGGGCTCACCGTCACCGGCCTGACGGTCGGGCACGCCAAGGCGGCGTTCCGCCGTGCCGGACAGGAACTCGTCGTCACCCCGCAGCGCGCCCTGCGCAAGGGGGAACGATTCACCATCACCGTGACCTACCAGGGGAAGCCCGCCCCCGTCACCGACCCGGACGGCTCGCTCGACGGCTGGATCCCCACCGACGACGGGGCCTTCGTCGCCGGGGAGCCGCAGGGTGCGATGACCTGGTTCCCGGCGAACAACCACCCCACGGACAAGTCGTCGTACGACTTCACCATCACCGTCCCCCGGACACGCACCGCCGTCGCCAACGGCGTCCTCCTCTCCCGGCACACCACGCACGGGAAGACGACGTTCCACTGGCGCCAGAGCGAACCCATGGCCGCCTACCTGGCCACCGCGACCGTCGGGAAGTTCGAGGTGGAGCAGTTCACCACCAGGAACGGCATCCGCGTCTACAACGCCGTCGACCCGCGCGAGGCCGCCGCCGCGGCGCCCGTGCTCAAGAAGCTGCCGTCCGTCCTGGAGTGGGAGAGCAAGCTGTTCGGGCCCTACCCGTTCCGCGCCGCCGGATCGATCGTCGACCGCGCCCCGAACGTGGGCTACGCGCTGGAGACCCAGTCCCGTCCGGTCTACGACCGCGCCCCCGACCTGAGCACCCTCGTCCACGAGAACGCCCACCAGTGGTTCGGCGACTCCGTCTCGCTGACCTCCTGGAAGGACATCTGGCTCAACGAGGGCTTCGCGACCTACGCGGAGTGGCTCTACGCCGAGCAGCACGGCGGGGACAGCGCGCAGAAGACCTTCGACGAGCTGTACGCGAAACCCGCGGGCGACGAGCTGTGGGAGTTCCCGCCCGGCGACCCGGGCAGCGGCGCCAACATCTTCGGCACCCCCGTCTACGCCCGGGGTGCCATGACCCTGCACGTCCTGCGCAAGGCCGTCGGCGACCGGGCGTTCTTCCTGATCCTGCGCGCCTGGGCGACCGGGCACCGCTACGGCAACGGCACCACCGCGCAGTTCGAACGTCTCGCGGAGCGGGTGTCGGGCAGGAACCTGGACGGGCTGTTCCGGACCTGGCTGGAGACGTCCGGCAAGCCGAACCGGCCCTGAGAGCTGACGAGTTCCTCACAAGTGTCGGTCAGAGTCGTTCCATGATCACACGCAGAACCCACGTCGCCCTGCTCGCCGCGTCCCTGCTTCTCACGGGATGCGGCGGGGGTGCCGTGGCCGGCACGCAGACCGCGCCCACGCCCTCCCTGGCGCCTGCCAGGGCCACTCCCTCGCCGGAGATCTCCGTCGAGGTCGCACCCCAGCAGATACCCGGCCTCGGCCCGAGGACCCGGGCGGGCATCCCGGCCGACGCCCGGCAGGCCGTCGTGGTCACCGGGCGGGGCCGCGACTCGCCGGTCTCCACCGTGGTGCTGTACGAGCGCACGGAGGCCGGCTGGCGGGCCGGCGCGAGCTGGCCCGCGCACAACGCCCTCAAGGGCTGGACCGACCACCACATGGCCGGTGACCTGCGCTCACCGATCGGCGTGTACACCCTCACCGACGCCGGGGGACTGCTGAAGAACCCCGGCACGAAGCTGCCCTACGACCGCGGGGTCGGCTTCACCGCACCCGGCACCGGCTTCGAGGGCGAGCCGCTGGCCGGCTCCTTCGACTACGTGATCGCCATCAACTACAACCGGCAGCCCGGAACTTCACCGCTGGACTGGACGCGGCCGCTGGGCGCGGGGCGCGGCGGCGGGATATGGCTGCACGTCGACCACGGCGGCCCCACCCACGGCTGTGTGAGCATCGCGGAGAAGCACATGAAGGAGCTGCTCCTGGCCCTGGACCCGGACCTCCGTCCCGTCGTCGTCATGGGCGACGCCGGGTCCCTGAACCGCTGAGCGCCTAGGATCCGCCAGGTGTGCGCACATGTGCTGGTCGCCGAGGACGACGAGATGCAGGCCGAGCTCATCCGGCGCTCCCTGCTCGCCGAGGGTCACACCGCGACCGTGGTCCACGACGGCCGGGCCGCCCTGGACGCGGTCCGGCGGGTCGCCCCCGACCTCGTCGTGCTGGACCTGATGCTGCCGGTGATCGACGGCTTCGGAGTGTGCCGGGTGCTGCGCCGCGACGCGGACGTCCCCGTCGTGATGCTCACCGCGCGGTCCGCCGAGGACGACGTCCTGCTGGGCCTGGAACTGGGCGCCGACGACTACATGACCAAGCCGTACAGCCCCCGGGAGCTGATGGCCCGCATCCGGACGGTCCTGCGGCGCAGCGGACGGGCCGCCGTGTCCGACCGTCGCGAGGATCCCGTGGTCCGCGCCGCGGGCCTCTCCGTCGACCCCGTGCGGCACGAGGTGCGGTGCGACGGAACGCCGGTGGAGTGCACCCCGGCCGAGTTCGAGATCCTGCTGGCCATGGTCGCCGAACCCGAACGGGTCTTCTCACGGCGGCAGTTGCTGGAGGTCACCCGGGGCACCGACCGGGCCTCCACCGAACGGGCCGTGGACGTGCACATCATGAACCTGCGCCGCAAGGTCGAGGCCGACCCGCGCCGCCCGGTGCGGCTGCTGACGGTGTTCGGCGTGGGCTACAAGCTCAGCGGCGGCCGCGGATGAGCGCGCGGATACCCCTGCACAAGCGGCTGCTGGTCCGCCTGCTGATCACGTCCGGGCTGATCGCCGTGTGCTCGGTGGCCGCGACCGCCTGGCTGGCCGTGGCGACCACCACCCAGGCCCTGCGCGAGGAACAGGGGCAGGCCCTCGCCGACGACATGGACGTCCTCGCCGAACTCAGCGGCTACGCGGCGACCCACCCCGACTGGACGGGGGTGGCCGCCACCGTACGGGAGCTGTCGGCGCGGACCGGCCGGCGCATCGCCCTGACCGCCCCCGACCGCACGGCCATCGCCGACTCCGCGCCCCGCGGCACCGCCCTGCCGCCGAGCGCCGCCGCCACCGTCGACCCGCTGCGCACCGACACCTACAGCGAGCGCGGCGCCCAGATCGCCGGCACCGACCCGCGAGCGGTGGGCCCGTACCGGCTCACCCGGGCGGAACGCGCCAAGGTGGACGCCCTGGCCCGCAAGCGGCAGCTCTGCTTCGCGCGGTCCGGTCTGGAGACCAGCCTGCGCCGTCAGCCGAGCGGCCGGACGGTCCTCACCGACCCGGACACCGGTTCCGCACCCGACTACGTGCCCGACGCCTGCGCCGACGGACTGCTCAACACCCCCACTCCGACCGAGGCGAAGGCCGTCAAGGCGCTCCAGGGGCTCGCCCGTGACTGCCTGACCAAGACCGGACTGGAACCCGGCATGGCCGCGCTGGTGGGGATCGAACCCACCGGGCTGGATCTGCGCGGTCCCCTCTCCGGCAAGCTCGCCGCCAAGGAGGCGCGCCTGGTCCAGCCCTGCCTGGACAAGGCCCGCCGCGCCCAGTTGGACCCGTACGTGGCGCCCGTGGCCGAACTTTTCCTGGGCACCGGGGACACGCCGGCCGTGCTGTTCGACATGTCGTCGGCCAACAAGGCCAAGGTCGTCGGCACCGCGGGTCTCGTCCTCGCCGTCACCGTCGCCGCGACGGCCCTGGTCGCCACCCGGCTGGTTCGGCCGCTGCGCGCGCTCACGGCGGCGGCCCAGCAGCCGCCCGAACTCCATGTGCGCGTCCCCGTCACCACCCGGGACGAGACCGGCATCCTCGCCGTCGCCTTCAACGACCTGACCGAACGCCGCGAGCGCCTGGAGGCCCAGCGCAAGGCGATGGTCAGCGACATCGCCCACGAACTGCGCAGCCCGCTCACCAACATCCGCGGCTGGCTGGAGGTCACCCGGGACGGTGTCGTCGACCCCGACCCCGTGCTGCTCGCCTCCCTGCACGACGAGGCCCTCGTCCTGCAACGGGTCATCGACGACCTCCAGGACCTCGCGGACGCCGACGCCGGCACGCTGCGCCTGCACCGGGAGCCCGTCCGCTGCGACGAGCTCCTCCAGCAGGTCGCCGCGGCCCACCGCGTCGCCGCCGGCGCGGCCCGGGTGGAACTGCGCACGGACGTCGACGGTGAGCCCTGGCTGGACGCCGACCCGGTCCGCATGCGGCAGGCGCTCGGCAACCTGGTGTCCAACGCGCTGCGTCACACCCCGGCCGGCGGTGGGGTCACCCTGTCCGCGCGCCGCGACGGCGACGACATCGTCCTGGAGGTCGCCGACACCGGCACCGGCATCGCGCCCGACGACCTGCCGCACGTCTTCGACCGGTTCTGGCGCGCGGAGAAGTCCCGCAGCCGTCGTACCGGCGGCTCCGGCCTGGGCCTGCCCATCGTCCGGCACCTGCTCGCGGCCCACGGCGGAACGGTCGCGGCGGCGAGCGAGCCCGGCACCGGCAGCGTCTTCACCCTGCGGATGCCCGGACGCGGCGCGCCGGGGCCGGACGCCTGATTCCCCTCGTGGCGTGCGGGTACTACGTATGCCCGCGGAAGGAAAGGGAGGACGGGACATGACCGTGTCGGACGGGCTGCCGGTGGTGCGGACACTCGCCGAACTCGCGGGCCTGGCCGAACGGCACGAGCGGCTGTACGTCCGCTGGTCGCGTGGTCCGGAGGTCGATCTGGCCCGGGCGTCCAGCACCGACGAGCTCACCGGCCTGTCCCTGCCGGGACTGTCGGCGAACCCGCTCGACGTCGAGGACTGGTGGCAGGGGCGGCCCGTACAGCTGTGGGTGGCCCGGCGCCTTTTCGACTACTCCCATCTGCCGCACGAAAAGGGCCCCGGCGTACGGCCCTGGGTGCTCCAGGGGCGTGAGCGGGGCCGGGGGCCGGACAACGAGCCGCTCGTCGCCGACGTTCGCCCGATGTGCTGGATCGACCCCCAGGTGATCGAGGAGGCGCGGACCGCTGTCGAGCGGCTGGAGAATCCCTGGGGCCCGCTGCGCCGGACGGGCCGCTGAACGGGCCCGGTGGGAACCGGGCCCGTCCGGGCTCGCCCGTCAGCCGGACCTTCTCCGCGCGGCGGCAGCGCGCCGGGCCAGGGCCCGGCGTTCCGTCTCGCTGGTGCCGCCCCAGACGCCGATGCTCTGTCCCGTGTCCAAGGCCCACTGGAGGCATTGCTCCTGGACCGGGCAGCGCCGGCAGACGGACTTGGCCTGCTCCGTCTGGACCAGCGCAGGGCCCGTGGTGCCGATCGGGAAGAAGAGATCCGGGTCCTCTTGGCGGCACGCGGCATGGGTTCGCCAGTTGTCCATCAAAGTCACCTGCGATCGAAGTCGTACGTGCCCTCGTGCATGCCTTACTCGCTTTCGGGTCACCTGTCGATGCGCGGTGAAACAACCGGGTCCTGTGGGACGTGCCCGGTCACTGCTCCCGGACGCCCCACGGCGAGCCGTACGCGGTCAGCAGATCCAGGAAGGGACGGGCCGGGAACGCCTCGGGACCGAGGACACCGGAGCCGGACCAGGCGCCGCCGGCGAGGAGTTCGAGGGCGACGACCGGGTTCACGGCGGTCTGCCACACCACGGCCTGGCAGTCGTACTCCGCCATGGACCACTGGTTGTCGACCACGTGGTAGAGGTACACCTCGCGCGGCGCCCCGTCCTTGACGCCCTTCACCCAGGTGCCCGCACAGGTCTTGCCGTGCATCCGGTCGCCCAGCGTCGCCGGATCGGGCAGGCAGGCGGCCACGACGTCCCGCGGCGAGACGGCCACCGGTCCCGCGGGACCCGGCACGGTCACCGGCTCGGTGCGGTCCAGGCCCAGCAGGTGCAGGGTCTTCAGCGTCTCGACGAACTCGCGGCCCAGGCCGTACTTGAAGGTGACCCTGTGGGCCCCGACCCAGCGGGGGACGAGCAGCACCTCCTCGTGCTCCACGTTCACGCACTCGACCGGGCCGATGCCCTCGGGGAAGTCGAAGACCTCCGGCTCGCTGAAGGGCTCCGTCGTGAACCAGCCGCGGTCGGCCTCGTAGACCACCGGCGGGTTCAGGCACTCCTCGATGGTGGTCCAGATGCTGAACGAGGGGGCGAAGTCGTAGCCGTCGACGGTGAGGTTCGCACCGTCGCGGACCCCGATCTCCTCGATCTCGTCGAACAGTTCGTCGGCCGCGTACCGGGCGAAGACGTCCGACAGACCCGGCTCCACCCCCATGCCGACCAGGGCCAGCGCGCCCGCCCCCGCCCACTCCTCGGCCTGCGCGAACTGCTCGTCGCCGAGCTTGACCCCGCACTCCTCGTTCGGCCGCTCGGGATGCGGACGGGACAGGGACATCGCCATGTCGACATAGGTCGCCCCGGCGGAGCGCGCCGCCCGGAACAGCGGCATCACGAACCGCGGGTCGGTGGCGTTCAGGAGGACGTCGCAGGCGTGCCGCTCCAGGAGGGCGGCCACGGCCGACTCGTCGCCCGCGTCCACGCGCTCGGCGCGGAACCGCTCCCCCCGGTCGCCGAGCGCGGTCACCGCGGCCTCCGCGCGGGCCGGGTCGTAATCGGCGACGACCATGGCGTCGAAGAACGGCCGCCGGGCGGCGATCCGGGTGACGGCGGTGCCGACGCCCCCGGCGCCCACGAGCAGTACACGCATGACAAACACTCCCCAACAGGGTGGAAGGTCGCAGATGGACGGGGCCCCTGGCGGAGATACAACGCCGTGCGCCCGTTTAAGGTCAATGGCGTTGGCATAAGGAGGCGCCCGATGCCCAAGCCGGTGGTCCCCGAAGAGAAACGCCGTAGACGCCGCCCCACCAGGAGCGGCACCGTGCTGTCCGAGGCACTGATCGTCGAGACCGCCCTGCGCATGCTCCGCGAGCACGGCAGCACCGGTCTCACCGCCCGCCGTCTGGGCCTGGCCCTGGACGCCGACCCGAGCACCCTCTACCGCTACTTCCGCGGCATGGACGAACTGACCCTGGCCATCGGCGACGCCCTGATCGGCCAGGCGCTTCAGGGCTGGGCGCCGACGGGGGAGTGGCGGCACGACCTGCGCGAGGTGGGCCTGCGCATCCACGGGGCGTACCTCGCCCATCCCCAGGCCGCGGTGCTGACGACCAGCAGGGTCACCGGCCGGGCCAACGAACTGGCCGCGGACGAGGCGGTCCTGGACATCCTGCGCGGGGCGGGCCTTCCCCTCCCGGAGACCGTGCGGATCTACCACGCCTTCATCGACCAGACGCTGGCCTTCGCGGCGCTGGACGCGGCCTCCCTGGCCCTGCCGAGCGCGGCGCTGGACGCCGACGAGGACAAGTGGCGTTCGACGTACGCGCGGCTGCCCGCCGACCGGTATCCGCGGATCGCGGAGGCGGCGGGTCTCCTGGCGACCCGCATGGTGACCAGCGCCTATCCGACGGCGCTGGACATGCTCCTGGACAGCGTGGAGCGGCGGATCGGCGCTGAGGGGGCGGCCAGGGCGGCGGAGCGGCGCTGAGCGGGATCGTGGCTGAGGCGGATCGGCACTGAGGGGTAATCGTCGCTGAGGCGGATCGGCGCTGAGGGGGCGCCGGATCAGCGGAGCGCGGCCGAGGCAGCCGCCGTCACGGCGTCGGCCAGCGCGGCCAGCGCCGGGGAGTCCAGCTTCCACTGCTGCCAGTACAGCGGGACGTCCACCGGCCGGTCCGGCGCCAGCGGGACCAGCCGCCCGGTCCGCAGCAAGGGCTCCGCCTGCACCTCGGGCACCATCCCCCACCCCAGGCCCCGCGCGACCGCCTCCACGAACCCCTCCGACGTGGCCACCGCGTGCCGGACCCGGCTCGC
>NZ_LJBR01000382.1 GCF_001282115.1 Streptomyces sp. NRRL B-24085
CGGCATGCGCGAACGCGTCACGGCACGCGGCGGGAGCCGGCGCACGGGGCCGCGCGGGGAGGGCGGGTTCGCGGTGCGGGCGCAACTGCCGTTGGGCGCGGGGGAGTCGGTACGCGGGGAGGTGGGGGCGTGATCAGGGTGGCGCTCGTCGACGACCAGGCGTTGATGCGGGCCGGGTTCCGGGCCCTGCTCGACGCCGAGGACGGTATCGAGGTGGTCGGGGAGGCGGCCGACGGGGAGCGGGGTGTGGAGCTGGTGCGGGCGCAGGTGCCCGACATCGCGCTGATCGACGTGCAGATGCCGGTGATGACGGGCATCGAGGCGACCCGGCGGATCGCCGCGGATCCCGGGCTGGCCGGGGTCCGGGTGGTGATCCTCACCAACTACGGCGTCGACGAGTACGTCTTCGAGGCGCTGCGGGCGGGCGCGAGCGGCTTCCTGCTGAAGGACACCGAACCGGCCGACCTCCTCCAGGCCATCGAGGTGGTGGCCCGGGGCGAGGCGCTGCTGTCTCCCGCGGTCACCCGCACCCTGATCGGCGAGTTCGTCTCCCGTCCCCCGGACCGGTCCACCGCCCCCGGCCTGGAGTGCCTCACCCGCCGCGAGCGCGAGGTCACCGCCCTGGCGGCGCGCGGCCTGACCAACGAGGAGATCGCCGAGCACATGGTGATCAGCCCCCTCACGGCCAAGACCCACATCAGCCGCGCGATGACGAAGCTGGGCGCCCGGGACCGGGCCCAACTGGTCGTGTTCGCCTACGAGTCGGGCCTGGTGACGGCACGCGGCGCCTGATGTCCCGTGGCGGGCGTCCGCCCACGGCGGGCACAGGGCATCCGGCGCGGGCGGCTGCCCGGGGGTGACCGGCTGCCGGAGTGCGACCGGATGCCCGGGGACGGCCGGCTGCCGTGCAGGCTTCCCGGGGCGGTCGGTGGGGGATGAAAGGATCCGTGGACGTGACCGCCTCGGACCGGCCGAGGCGCGCCCGACCAGCGAGGTGAGAGATGTCGTTCACCACCCGGCCGACCCTCCAGGGCACCTTCGGCATGGTGTCCTCCACCCACTGGCTGGCCTCGCAGTCGGCGATGGCGGTCCTGGAGGACGGCGGCAACGCGTACGACGCGGCGGTGGCCGGTGCCTTCGTCCTGCACGTCGTCGAGCCGCACCTCAACGGGCCCGCCGGCGAGGTGCCGATCCTGCTCGCGCCCGCCGGGGGAGAGGTGCGGGTGCTGTGCGGCCAGGGCGTCGCACCGGCCGGGGCGACCGTCGCCCACTACAAGGGCCTGGGCCTGGACCTCGTCCCCGGCACCGGGCCCCTCGCCGCCGCGGTCCCCGGTGCCTTCGACGCCTGGATGCTCCTGCTCCGCGACCACGGCACCAAGTCCCTCGCCGACGTCCTCGCGTACGCCATCGGCTACGCCGAGGACGGACACGCGCCCGTGGAGAACGTCGGCGCGACCGTCGAGAGCGTACGGGAGCTGTTCGAGACGGAGTGGACCTCGTCGGCGGAGGTCTATCTCCCGGACGGACGGGCCCCTCGGCCCGGCGCGCTGTTCCGCAACCCCGCCCTCGCCGCCACCTGGAAGCGGCTGATCCGCGAGGTGGCGGGCGCGGGCGACCGCGTCGCGCAGATCGAGGCGGCGCGCGAGGTGTGGCGTACCGGATTCATCGCCGAGGCCCTCGTCCGGCAGGCGCAGCGCCCCACCATGGACACCAGCGGCTCGCGGCACACCGGCACGCTCACGGCCGCCGACCTCGCCGGCTGGTCCGCCGGCTACGAGGCGCCGGCCACGTACGACTGGAACGGCTGGACCCTGTGCAAGGCCGGCCCCTGGAGCCAGGGCCCGGTCCTCCTCCAGCAACTCGCCCTGCTGCCGCCCGAGTTGCCGCGGTACGGGTCCGCCGAGTACGTCCATCTGCTGGTCGAGGGCTGCAAGCTGGCCATGGCCGACCGGGAGGCCTGGTACGGGGATGCGGCCGAGGTGCCGCTGGGTGAACTGCTGTCGACGCGGTACAACGCGCAGCGGCGTGAACTCGTCGGCGACAAGGCCTCGTACGAACTGCGGCCGGGCAGCCCCGGCGGGCGGGAGCCACGGCTCAGCGCACACGCGCGCGTGGTCGTCACGGACGAACCCGGGTTCAGTCCGATGGGGGTCGGGGAGCCGACGGTCGCGAAGAACCCCACGTCCCCGGTGCCGGGCGAGCCCGAGACCGGTCCCGACGGCACCACTCGGGGCGACACCTGCCACCTCGACGTCGTCGACCGCTGGGGCAACATGGTCGCCGCGACCCCCAGCGGCGGCTGGCTCCAGTCCAACCCGGTCGTGCCCGAACTGGGCTTCCCGCTCGGCACCCGGCTCCAGATGACCTGGCTGGAGGAGGGCCTGCCGAACTCCCTCACCCCCGGCCGGCGCCCCCGCACCACCCTGACGCCCTCGATCGCCCTGCGCGGCGGGGTGCCCGTCCTGGCCTTCGGCACGCCCGGCGGGGACCAGCAGGACCAGTGGCAGCTCCACTTCTTCCTCGCCGTCGCCCTGCGCTCCCCGGTCCGCGGCGGCCTCGACCTCCAGGGCGCGATCGACGCCCCGAACTGGCACAACGACAGCTTCCCCGGGTCGTTCTACCCGCGGGGGATGCGGCCGGGCAGCCTCACGGTGGAGGCGCGGACGGACCCCGGGGTGGTCGAGGAGCTGCGGCGGCTGGGGCACGACGTGACGGTGGGGGAGCCCTGGTCCGAGGGGCGGCTGTGCGCGGTGGCCCGCGATCCGGAGACGGGGGTGCTGTCGGCCGCGGCCAATCCCCGGGGAATGCAGGGGTACGCGGTGGGGCGGTGACGGGAGCGGCGCCACGAGAGGCACCGGGCAAGGCGCGTAAGGCGCCGGGCGAGGCGCGATGACGGCTTGCCGACTTCGCATGGTCTGCCCCGGATCGCGCCACCGCCGACCCCGCACCCCGGTGTTCACGCCGATTCCAGCCGCGCGTCACCGGGCCGGTGGGGTTTGTCAGACCCGCGTGCTCTCATGGAGTCATGATCGAAGACACGGAAACCATCGACGAGTTTCTCGGCAGGCACGCGGGCGACGTGGAAGAGGCCGTGCGCAAGGCCGCCGCGGCCGAGGTCATGCCGCGCTTCCGGCGGCTCGCCGCGCACGAGGTCGACCAGAAGGCCGGCCCGCACGACCTGGTCACGGACGCCGACCGGCTGGCCGAGCAGTACCTCACCGAAGTGCTCGGCGCCCTGCTGCCCGGCTCCGTCGTGGTCGGCGAGGAGGCGGTCCACGCGAATCCGGCGTCGTACGAGGCGCTTCAGGGCGACACCCCGGTCTGGATCGTCGACCCCGTCGACGGCACCCGCCAGTTCGTGCACGGCGACCCCGGCTTCTGCATGCTGGTCGCGCTCGCGAGGAGCGGTGTCCTGCTCGCCTCCTGGACCTACGCGCCGGCCCGGGACCAACTGGCCACGGCGATACGCGGCCGGGGGGCGTTCCTCGACGGCGAGCGGCTGCACGCCGGTGCCCCGGACCCGGGACGCGACCTCCGAGTGGCCACCTCCCACCCGGACTACACGACGGAGGAGCAGAAGCGCGGCCTGCTGGGGCTGTGGACGGACGGCGTCGCACCGCGCCCGTGCGGCTCGGCCGGTCTGGAGTACCTCGCCGTCGCCCGGGGCGAGTCGGACGCCGTGGCGTTCACCTGGGAGGCGGCCTGGGACCACGCGGCGGGGCTGCTGCTGGTCGAGGAGGCGGGCGGCGCCCATCTGACCCGCACCGGTGAACCGTTCCGCGTCAGGGGCGGCAACACCCTTCCCTTCACCGCGGCCCGGGACGCGGCGACGGCCCGGAGGGTGCGGGGACTGCTGGCGGGCGGGGCGTGACACGACGGCCGGCCGGGGTGCACAGGCCCAGAGGAGCACGGGCGCGGACCTCACCCCCGGCGTCCGCGCCACCCCTTCCCCGAACGCCGCCCGCCGACTTACCCCCACGCCCAGGGACTGTCGGTCCCCCGGCATATCCTGATCCTCTGGCCATCGGCTGACGAAGGAGTCCGAAGGTGCCGTCGATGCTCGATGTGGTCGTGGTGGGTGCGGGGCCGAACGGACTGACGGCTGCCGTGGAGCTGGCCCGCCGCGGCTTCTCCGTCGCCGTCTTCGAGGCGCGCGGCACCGTGGGCGGGGGTGCCCGCACCGAGGAACTCACCCTCCCCGGCTTCCGGCACGACCCGTGCTCCGCCGCCCACCCCCTCGGCATCAACTCCCCGGCGTTCCGCGCGCTGCCCCTGGAGCGCTACGGCCTGGAGTGGCTGCACGCCGAACTGCCCATGGCGCACCCCTTCGCCGACGGCACCGCCGCGGTGCTGTCGAGGTCGGTCGCCGAGACGGCGGCCTCGTTCGGACCGCGGGACGCGGGGACGTACCGAAGGCTCGTCGAACCGTTCCTGCCCCAGTGGGACACCCTGGCCCGCGACTTCATGTCCCTGCCCGCGACCGCGCTGCCCCGCGACCCGGTCACCCTGGCCCGCTTCGGTCTCGCCGGCCTGCCCCCCTCGACCTGGCTGATGCGCCGCTTCCGTGACGAGCGCGCGAAGACCCTGTTCGCGGGACTCGTCGCGCATGTGATGGCCCCGCTCAGCGGCTTCGCCACCGGAGCCATCGGCCTGGTCTTCGCCCTGGCGGCGCACGCGCGCGGCTGGCCCGTCGCCCGCGGCGGCTCCCAGTCCATCTCCGACGCGCTCGCCGCGTACCTCAAGGACCTCGGCGGCACCGTCCACACCGACTACGAGGTCAAGCGGCTCGACGACCTTCCGCCCGCCCGCGCCTACGTCTTCGACACCTCGCCGACCGCCCTGGCACGCATCGCCGGCTTCGGCAACTACTACGAGGGCTACCGCTACGGCCCGGGTGTGTTCAAGGTGGACTACGCCCTCGACGGTCCCGTGCCGTGGACCGCGAAGGAGGCGAGGAGCGCGGGCACCGTGCAGATCGGCGCCGACAGCGCGGAGATCGGCACCGCCCTGCGCGCCGCGTCCCGGGAGGACCGCGCACCCGACAGGCCGTTCATGATCACCGTCCAGCCGAGTGTCGTCGACCCGGGCCGGGCCCCCGCGGGAAAGCACGTCTTCTGGGCCTACGGCCATGTCCCCAGCGGCTGGACCGGTGACCTCACCGACGCCATGGAGCGCCAACTGGAGCGTTTCGCCCCGGGTTTCCGCGACCGTGTACTCGCCCGTGCCACCGCGGGACCACCCGAACTGGCCGCCCGCAACGCCAACTACGTCGGCGGCGACATCGGCTCCGGTGCGGTCACCGGGCTCCAGATCATGCTGCGCCCCAGACTGTCCCTGTCGCCGTACGGCACCCCGCACCCGGCCGTCTTCATCTGCTCGTCGGCGACCCCGCCCGGGCCGGGAGTGCACGGCATGTCGGGCCACAACGCCGCGAAGGCCGTATGGCGCAGGCTGCGGCAGCAGACCTGAGGGGAGCAGGACCGGGACCGGGGCCGGGCCGCGCCCGGTGGGCCGAGCTGGAAGAGTGGTGGTCATGACCACCATCAGGCTCGTCCAGGGCGACATCACCCGGGAGAGCGCCGACGCGATCGTCAACGCCGCGAACTCCTCCCTCCTCGGCGGGGGAGGCGTCGACGGCGCCATCCACCGCCGGGGCGGCCCAGCGATCCTGGCGGACTGCCGCAGGCTGCGCGCCTCGCACTACGGCAAGGGACTGCCGACCGGAAAAGCCGTGGCCACCACCGCGGGCGACCTGGACGCGCGCTGGGTGATCCACACCGTCGGCCCCCGGTACAGCCACGAGGAGGACCGCTCTGAGCTGCTGGCCTCCTGCTACCGCGAGTCCCTGCGCGTCGCCGACGAACTGGGCGCCCGGACCGTCGCGTTCCCGGCCGTCTCCGCCGGCATCTACGGCTGGCCGATGGACGACGCCGCGCGGATCGCGGTGGAGACCGTACGGGAGACGGAGACCGCGGTGGAGGAGGTCAGGTTCGTGCTGTTCGACAAGCAGGCGTACGACGCGTTCGCGGGGCAGGTCGCCTGAGGCCGGAGGGCCCTACCCTGACGGCCCAACGCCCTCCGAACGCGGCAAACGGGGGAGCGCGAGGGAAAAGGGCCTGTTCAGAGCTGCCCCGAGGCGGTGGAGGGCGGGAAGCGAGCCCCGCAAGCGGTTGCGGGACACCTCGCGGCTTCTCACGGTGGCCCTACCAAGCACTTCGAAAGGACCCCCGCATGCGCCCCCTCGTCCCCCGCGGCCTCCTCCTGCCGTCCCTGGTCTGCGCCGCGCTGATCCTCGGCCCGGTCGGCACCGCGGCCGCCGCCGTCGACGCAGGCCGCGGCGCGTCGGACCCCGGTGTGGCCCGGACGGCCGCCACGCACACCACCGACGACGCGGACGCCCTAACGGACCGCCTCGACGCGCTGGACGGGCTGAACGCGCTGGACCACCTCGACACGCTCAACCGCCTCGACGTCCTGGACCGGCCCGAGCACGGCGGCCTCCTCCAGCCCCTCCGGCCCCTCCTCGACGCCGTCACCGACCTCGTCTCCCTGCGCGGCAGGAGCCTCGACACGAGCGAGGCGGCCGCCCGGGCGAAGGCCGTGGAGGCGGCCAACACCGAGGTCCGGGAAAGGCTGGCGCAGCGCCACGGCAGCGACCGGTCCCTCGCGGCGGCCGACCCGGTCTCCGACCTCCTGGACTCGCTCCAGTCCACCATCGACGACCTGCTCGAGTCGCTGACCTCGCTGGACGTCGGCGGTGTCCTGGGCGCGGTCACCGGCCTCCTCGGGTCCGTGGTCGGAACCGTCACCGGACTCCTCGGCGGCGGGCTGCCCACCTCGTCGGCGACCGGCTGACCCGACGGCACCTCGCCCCACCCACGGAATCCCCGAGAACCCCCACGGCACCCCCGCGTGAGCGCACGCGGGGGTGCCGCATGTCGTCATGTCCCCAGGACCCCACAAAGTCCGACAGGGTCATTGCCTCGCCCGGCTTCGGGATCTAGGTTGAGTCGCATCCTGTGCCTCAAAGTCACCAATAGCGCACAGGAATTGACGCTCCCTCAGTACGTACACCGCACTGTCGTCCCGAGGAAGGTTCCACCGATGCCCCATCCGTACCTGCCTGCCCCCATCAGCCGCAGGCGTCTGCTGGAGTCGGGGGCCGCCGTCCTCGGTGCCCTCGCCCTCTCCTCAGGCCCCCTGGCCGGCCGCGGCCACGCTGCGGAGGGCGCCCCGGAGTGGAACGGCGCCATCGACCTCTTCCGGGTCGGCACCGAGCCCCCGCACACCACCCTCATGCCGTACGCCACCGTCGGCCAGGCGCTCGCCGCCGACCGCACCCGCTCGCCGTACCGCGTGAGCCTCGACGGCACGTGGAAGTTCGCCTACGCCGACCGCCCCGGCGACCGCGACACCGACTTCTACCGCACCGACGTGGACGACAAGGACTGGGACTCCATCCCCGTTCCCTCGGTATGGCAGGTGCATGGCTACGACTTCCCGATCTACGTCAACATCACCTACCCCTGGTGGGGTCCCAACGGCCTCGGCGAGGAGGCCCAGCCGCCCGCCGCCCCCACCCGCTACAACCCCGTCGGCCAGTACCGGCGCACCTTCACCGTCCCGAAGGACTGGTCGGGGCGGCGGACCTTCCTGCACTTCGAGGGCGTCAAGTCCGCCCACTACGTGTGGATCAACGGCGAACTCGTCGGCTACCACGAGGACTCGTACACGCCCGCCGAGTACGACATCACCGCGCACCTCAAGCCGGGCACCAACCAGATAGCGGTCGAGGTCTACCGCTACTCCGACGGAGACTGGCTGGAGGACCAGGACATGATCCGGCTGAGCGGCATCTTCCGCTCGGTCTACCTGTACTCCACCCCGGCCGTGCACCTGCGCGACTTCAAGCTGGACACCCCGCTCGGCGACGACTACACCTCCGCCCAGCTCTCCGTCACCGCGAGCGTGCGCGACTACGGCGGCGGCAACGCGGGCCGCTACACGGTCGAGACCCAGCTCTACGACAGCGGCGGCCACGCGGTCTGGCCCCGGCCGCTCCAGCAGGCCGTGACCCTCGACGCCGGCGCCGAGACGACCGTACAGGCGTCGAAAGCCGTGCCTTCGCCGAAGCTGTGGTCGGCCGAGCACCCGAACCTGTACACCGCCGTCCTGCGGCTGCGCGATCCCGCCGGCAAGGTGATCGAGACACTCTCGCACCGGGTCGGACTGCGGGAGTTCGCGCTCAAGGACGGGCTGATGCGCATCAACGGCAAGCCGGTCTCCTTCCGCGGCACCAACCGCCACGAGATGCACCCCGACCGCGGCACCGCACTCACCCGCGCGGACCTCGTGAAGGACATCACGATCATCAAGCGGATGAACATCAACTCGGTCCGCACCTCGCACTACCCCAACAACCCGCTCTGGCTCGAACTCGCCGACGAGTACGGCCTGTACCTCGTCGACGAGACCAACCTGGAGACCCACGGCATCCGCGACGAGTACCCAGGCAACCACCCCGACTGGAGCGCGGCCTGCGTGGCGCGGGCCCAGAACATGGTGCACCGCGACAAGAACCACGCCTCCGTGGTCATCTGGTCCCTCGGCAACGAGGCGGGCGGGGGCAGCACGTTCGTGAACATGCGTGACTGGATCAAGTCGTACGACACCACCCGTGTCGTGCAGTACGAGGGCGACGACCGGCCCGCCGTCAGCGACATCCGCTCGGAGATGTACGAGAGCCCCGCCCGGGTGGAGCAGCGCGCCAAGGACACCTCCGACACCCGGCCGTACGTGATGATCGAGTACTGCCACGCGATGGGGAACTCCAACGGCAACTTCAAGAAGTACTGGGACATCGTCCGCCGCTACCCCGTCCTCCAGGGCGGCTGGATCTGGGACTTCGTCGACCAGTCCCTCACCGAGCCGGTCCCGGTGCGCCAGTTGCTGACGGAGAGCGGACCCGGTGCGCTGACGGGCGAAGTCCTGCCCGCCAGGGCCGGGTTCGACCGCGACAAGGGCGTCTCGGGCGGCACCGTCTTCGCCCGCGACGCCCGTCTCGACCTCACCGGTTCACTGACCCTGGAGGCCTGGTTCACCCCGAAGGTGACGGGCAACCACCAGCCGGTCATCGCCAAGGGCGACACCCAGTACGCGCTCAAGCAGTCCGGCAGGACACTGGAGTTCTTCATCTACGGCGGCGGGCAGTGGATCGCGGTCGGCTGGGCGCTCCCGGACGACTGGACGGGCCGGGAACACCATGTCGCCGGTGTCTTCGACGCGGCCGCGGGCACGCTGACCCTGCATGTCGACGGACAGGCCAGGGCGACCAGGACGACGGCACAGCGGCCCGGCAGCAACACCGCCCCGCTCGCGCTGGCCGTCGATGTCGACAACCCCACAAGGGAGTTCAGCGGCACGATCAGGAAGGCACGGGTGTACGCCCGTGCCCTGTCCGCCGCCGAACTGGCCTCCGACGGCCGCGGGCCCGGCGACGAGGGCGTGCGGTTCTGGTTCGACGCGGCGACCGTGAAGCTCGCCGAGAAGAAGCCCGCCCAGAAGACCTTCTTCGCCTTTGGCGGCGACTGGGGCGACAACCCCAACGACGGCGCCTTCGTCGCGGACGGCATCGTCACCGCCGACCGCGGCCACACCGGCAAGGCCGCCGAGGTCAAGCAGATCTACCAGGCGGTCAACGCGTCCTGGGCGGCGGACGGTTCGGTCAGGCTGACCAACGAACATCTCTTCACCGACCTGAGGGAGTTCGACGGCACCTGGACCCTGTCCGCCGACGGCAAGGTGGTGCAGCGCGGCAGACTGACCCGGGACCAGATGAAGCTGGCACCGCTGTCGAGCAAGAACATCACCGTCCCGTACAAGCTCCCGGGCACCCCCGCTCCCGGCACCGAGTACTTCCTGCGGCTCTCCTTCACCACCAGGGAGTCCACGCCCTGGGCGAAGGCCGGCTTCGAGGTGGCCAAGCAGCAGCTCGCCGTCGACGCGGACAGCCCGGCGGTGACGCCGGTACCGCTCGCGAAGGTCCCGGCACTGACGTACCGGGACGCCTCCGACCGGGTCACCGTCACCGGCAAGGACTTCTCCGTCACCGTCGACAAGGGCAGCGGCACCATCACGTCGTACCGGGCGCACGGCACCCGTCTGCTCACCTCGGGCCCCGTCCCGAACTTCTGGCGGGCGCCCACCGACAACGACCACGGCAACGGGCAGCACACCCGCAACCAGACCTGGCGCGACGCGGGCACGAACCGCAAGGTGACCGGAGTGAGCGTGCGGGCGCTCGGGGACCGGGCCGTCGAGATCAAGGTGAGCGGCACCCTGCCGACGACGACCGAGTCGGCGTACGGCACGACCTACACCGTCTTCGGCAACGGCGAGATCAAGGTGGACAACACCCTGCACCCCGGGGCGAGTTCACTGCCGTACATCCCGGAGGTCGGCACGATCCTGTTCCTGCCGCGCCGCCTGGACCGGCTGCACTACTACGGCCGCGGGCCCGAGGAGAACCACTGGGACCGCAACGACGGCACGGACGTGGGCCTCTGGTCCGGGACCGTCGCCGAGCAGTGGACCCCCTACATCCGTCCGCAGGAGAACGGCAACAAGACCGACGTCCGCTGGGCGGCCCTGACCGGTCCCGACGGCATCGGCCTGCTGGTCTCCGGTGAGCCCCTTTTGGAGGTCAACGCCTCGCACTTCACCCCGGAGGACCTGTCCAACGGGGTGCGCCACGACTACCAGCTCACCCCGCGCGACGCGGTCGTCCTCAGGGTGAACCACCGGCAGATGGGCGTCGGCGGCGACAACAGCTGGGGCGCGCACACCCACGACGAGTACAAGCTGTTCGCCGACCGGGACTACGCGTACACGTACCGGCTGCGGCCGCTGAGGGACGTGGGCGGGGCCACGGCGGCTTCGCGGCGGCCGACCGACACGGCCTGAGCAGTGCTCCGGACGGGCCGGGCCGTCGGACACCCGACGGCCCGGCCCTGGCCGGTCGCGCGCCTTCGGGTGCGGGCGAAGTCCTACCCGCGCCTGCGGAGGAGGCCCGCGGCCAGCACCGGCCCGCACGCCAGCAGCACCGCCAGCACCCCGTAGCCGTACGTCAGGGTCGCCGCCGCGGCCACTCCCGCGACCAGCAACGGCCCACCGGCGTCGCCGAGTTCACGCCCGAGCTCGGCCGCTCCCATCGTCTGGCCCAGCCGTTCCCGCGGAGTCGTCGCCGCGAGCGCGGCGAAGCCCAGGGGGGTGATCAGCCCCGTCCCGACGCCGATCAGCGAGGCGCCGAGGAGCACGCCCACGACTCCCGGCAGCATCGCGCAGCCCAGACCGGCCGCCGCCAGCAGCAATCCGGCGCCGAGCCCGCCCCGTACCGTGATCCGCCCCGCGTCCAACGCCCGCCCGGCACGCGGCTGTACGACCGCCGCGCAGGCCGCGAGCATCGACACCGCGGCACCCGTCGCCACCGTGCCGAGTCCCGCCGCGGCCCCCGACACGGGCAGGAAGCCCACGCCCACCGAGAGCGCGGCGGTGGCCCCGGCGAGCGCGGCCGCGGGGACCAGGAACACCGGGTCGGCCAGCCGCCGCGCCAGATCGAGAAGCGTCTGCCGGGCCCGGGGGAGCGGCGGCACCACGGGGACGACGACCAGCGCCCACACCGCCACGGCCGCGCCCAGCACCGCGAGCACCGTGAACAGCAGCCGGAGCCCGCCCGCCCACACCAGCACGCCGCCGAGCAGCGGGCCCAGGGTGTAGCCGACGGACTTGTGGAAGCCGTAGCTCCCGAAGGCCCGCCCGTGCCTGGCGGCCGGATTCAGCCGGGCCACCAGCGCGGACGCGGCGGGGGAGAAGGCGGAGGCCGCCGCACCCTGTCCCAGCCGCGCGGCCCACAGCCATCCGGGGCTGTCGGCAAGGGCGTAGAGCGCGGACGCGACGGCGAAGGCCACCAGTCCGCCCAGGAGCACCAGGCGGGCCCCGATCCGGTCGGCGACCGTGCCGAACAACGGCTTGAGGACGACCTCGGCACCGTCGTACAACGCGAGCAGACCGCCCAGCACGAGCAGGGAGGTGACCGCGTCCCCGGAGTCCGCGCCGAGGTTGGCGGCGATGCCGTGCGCGCCGAAGGCGGTGGTGAAGCCGGCCGCGTACAGCGGGGCCGTCACCCGCCGGGGCGGCTCACTCGGTGGCGTCACTGAGCCCGAGCCGCAGGTGCTCCACGTGGTACACGGCCTGGTCCAGCAGCTCGGCCACGTGGTGGTCGTGCAGCGCGTACACCACCGACCGGCCGCGGCGCTCACCCACGACCAGGCCCAGGTTGCGCAGCAGCCGCAGCTGGTGCGAGCACGCCGACTGCTCCATGCCGACCTCGGCCGCCAACTCCGTGGCCGGCAGCGGGCCCTCGCGCAGGCGGGCGAGGATCAGCAGGCGGGAGGGGGTGGACAGGGCCTGGAGGGTGGTGGCCACCTTGGCCACGTTCGCCGCGTCCAGACGTACCCGCTCGGCGGCTTCCTGCGCGGTGGTGACGGCTCCATGACCCATGGGCGGTATCTTACCCATCGCACATGAACAGATGAATGAGTCTTCATGTGTTCCTGTATGGTGGCTCGGGTGTCCACGACTCTCGCCCCCGTCCGTGTCCCCCCGTCCGCCCGCCCGGCGCCCCGCCGCACCCGGGTGCTCGCCCTGCCCGAGGCCCGCTGGGCGCTGGCGTCGACCCTCGCGTTCCTGCTCGCACTCACGCTGGACCTCGGCGGCCTGCCGTGGTGGGCCCACGGCCCGCTCTACGCGTTCGCCTACGCCGCAGGCGGCTGGGAACCGGCCCTCGAAGGACTCAGGGCGCTGCGCGGGAGGACCCTGGACGTCGACCTGCTGATGATCGTCGCGGCGCTCGGCGCGGCCGCGATCGGCCAGGTCCTGGACGGCGCCCTGCTGATCGTCATCTTCGCCACGTCCGGCGCCCTGGAGGCCCTGGCCACCGCCCGCACCGCCGACTCGGTGCGCGGTCTGCTCGACCTCGCGCCCACGACGGCGACCCGGGTCACCGAGAGCGGCGAGGAAACCGTCCCGACGAGCGAACTCAGCGTCGGCGACGTCCTGTTGATCCGTCCCGGCGAACGCATCGGCGCCGACGGCCGGGTCCTGGACGGCACGAGCGAGGCCGACCAGGCCACCATCACCGGCGAACCCCTCCCGGTCGTCAAGGGCCCCGGCGACGAGGTCTTCGCCGGCACCCTCAACGGCACCGGCGCGCTGCGCGTCCGCGTCGAGCGCGACCCCGCCGACTCCGTGATCGCCCGCATCGTGACCCTGGTCGAGGAGGCCTCCCGGACCAAGGCGCCGACGCAGCTCTTCATCGAGAAGATCGAGCAGCGGTACGCGGTGGCCGTCGTGGCCGCCACCCTGGCCGTGTTCGGCGTGCCGCTGCTGTTCGGCGCCGACCTCACGGACGCGCTGCTGCGCGCGATGACCTTCATGATCGTCGCCTCGCCGTGCGCGGTCGTCCTCGCGACCATGCCGCCGCTGCTGTCCGCCATCGCCAACGCCGGGCGGCACGGCGTCCTGGTGAAGTCGGCCGTCGCGATGGAGCGGCTCGGCGAGGTGGACGCCGTGGCCCTCGACAAGACGGGGACGCTGACCGAGGGGGCGCCGGAGGTCTCGCAGGTCAGGCCGCTGCCGGACTCGGGGCTCACGCCCGACGAGCTCCTCGCCCTGGCCGCCGCGGCCGAACTCCCCAGCGAGCATCCGCTCGGGCGGGCGGTGGTCCGGGCGGCCGGGGAGCGGGGGCTGCGCGTCGCGGAGGCACGGGACTTCGCGGCCGTGCCCGGGAGCGGGGTGACCGCGGTGGTCGCAGGGCGGGTGATCGGGGTCGGGCGGCCTGGCGACCTGCCGGGGGGCGTCCTTCGGGATGCCGGACCATCCGCTGGACCGGCATCCCG
>NZ_LJBR01000383.1 GCF_001282115.1 Streptomyces sp. NRRL B-24085
GTGCACGCGCGCGTGGAGGGGAGCTGGACGAGTGCCTGCGCGCCTGCGCGGCGCACAGCGGCAACGTGGTCGGCAGCATCGACCGCCGCCGTGTCGAACTCGGCGAACAGCTGCGCAGACTGCTCGTCGTCTGGGGCACCACCGCCACGGCCACCCCGGCCGCCCCCGCCCCCTCCGGTGCCACCGCCCTGCTGAAGCGGGCCGTCAAGGGCGCCGCGACCCCCGCGTCGAACATCCCGGCCGAACTCCTCGACGCCCTGCTGGCCGTCGGCAACAAGGCCCTGGAGTGCGGCTACGACGACGAGCTGAACCTCGCCCTGGTCATCAGCGACACCGTCCTCGCCCAGCGCAAAAACTCCCGCGCCGGCTGGCGGCTGCGCGCCCGGCTCCTGGAGGCACTCGGCGAGGAGGCCGAGGCCCTGGAGGCGTACGAGAAGTACCTGAGCCTCACCGACGACGACGGTTTCGGCGTCCGCGCCCGGATCGCCGGCCTGCGCATCGCGGGCGAGAAGGAGCGCGAACTCCTCGGGCTCCTCGGCCGCCAGGTCCCCGGCGCCCGCGCCTTCGCCGGCCGCCCCGCCACCGACGTGTGGGCCGAGGGCCTGGCCGCGCACGCCGTCGGCGACTGGACCGAGGCCGAGCCCCGGCTGGTGGGAGCGCTCCTCGCGCTGTACGACGAGAACGCCCCGGTGCAGGAGCGGCAGGAACTGCTCAGCCAGTACCTCGACCTGCGCTCCGCCGAGGACACCGACGGCGCGGCGTTCACCCGGGCCGTAGAGCTCTACGCCGAGCAGCGCCGCAACCGCATGCGCGGCCCCGTCGCCGACCCCACCGTCGGCGGCGTGCAGTGGATCACCCTCGGTGAGTTCCGCAACCAGATCGCCGGCAAGTCGATCTGCCTGATCGCCAACTCCGGGCGGGTGGCCGCGAGTTCGATGGGTGCCGAGATCGACGCGTACGACCTCGTCGTCCGCTTCAACTCGTACCGGATCGACCCGAGGCACACCGGCGCCAGGACCGACATCCACGTCACGATCCACAAGCACGGCTTCAACTGGGACCAGCAGGTCACCACCCGCCTCGTCTTCGGCGGCGTCTCCGGCGACTGGAAGTACTCGCTGCGCAACCGCCTGGTGCCCGGCGCCCAGACCTACCTCGGCGACGAGTCGCTGCGCTGGCCCCTGCGCAACATCGGCAAGGTCGGCACCGACGTCTGGTCCGGCATCCCGACCTCCGGCTTCAACATGCTGTGGCTGCTGGACTTCCTCGACGTGAGCCCGAAGCTCGACCTGATCGGCTTCGACTTCTACGAGAGCGGCGCCTACCGGGTCCAGGAAGCGATGAAGCTCGCCATCACCTCCGTGCACGAATACACCAGCGAGAAGGCATGGGTCATGGAGCGGGCCCAGAGCGTGACCGACATGAGGATATCCCTGCGATGACCACCAACTCCCTGACCGGGACCGCCGCCCCCCTGGCCCCGGTGACCGACGCGCACGCGCTCACCGGCAAGCGGAAGATCGCCTTCGCCAGTTTCGTCGACGAGAACTACCTGCCCGGCTTCCTCACCCTGCTGCGCAGCCTCGCGCTGTCCAACCCGGGCGTGTGCGAGGACTTCGTCGTCCTCTACGACGACCTGAAGCCCGGCTCGATCGCCCGGATCCGCGCACTGCACCCGAGGATCGTCCTCAGGCGGGTCGACGCCGACCACTACGACTCGTACAAGAAGGGCGACCAGGACAACTACCTGGTCCGCAAGGCGTACTTCATCCTGGACGTCTTCAGGATCCGTGAGTACGACACCATCATCACCCTCGACACCGACATGGTCGTGCTCGGCGACCTCGGTGAACTCCTCCGGCTGCGCGAGGGACTCGCGGCCGTCCCGCAGTTCTTCTACGGGCAGCACAAGCTCAACTCCGGCCTGCTGGTCATCCAGCGCGAGTACCTGAGCGACGCCTTCTGCGCCCGGCTCGACAAGTGCGGCCGCTCCGGCGACTACGAGCTCGACAAGCACGACCAGGGCATCCTCAACGCCGTCCTGGACGGCGACTTCGTGCGCCTCGACGCCCGCTACAACTTCGTCAAGCGGCGGCTCTCGGGCGACCTCCCCGTCCCCGACGACACCGCGATCCTGCACTTCACCGGCCGCCACAAGCCCTGGCAGGGTGGCGAGGCGGGGTACAGCCTGGCCGAGGAGCGCTGGCGCGAGTTCGAGTTGTCCGACGCCGAGTTCCAGGCCGCCTACATGGAGCGGCAGGGCGGGCTGCACCACGACCTGATCGTCCACTACGGCACCCCTTACGTGGCGCGCACCGGGGACGTCGAGGCCGCCCGCAAGGTGGCCGCCGCCCACATCTCCACCGGGGACTACCAGGACGCCGTCGACATCCTCGGCAGCGTCCGCATCCCGCTCGACGAGGCCTGGCCGCACGAGGTCCTCGGCCACGCCCTGATGAGCGTCTCCCGCTACGACGAGGCGCGGACCCAGCTCCTGCTGGCCGCCGCCGCCCCCAACCGGGCCGCCACCGCCTACGCCCGCCTCGCCCAGATCGCCTGGGTGCACGGCGACAACACCGAGGCCCTGCGGTACGCCACGGCCGGCATGTCCGTCGACCCCACCCACCGCTCCAGCCGGCTGTGGGCGCAGCGCGCGGCCACCGTACCGCCCCAGGAACTGGGCGCCCCCGAGGACCAGTTGGCGCATGTCGCCTTCTACATGGACCGGCAGGGCAACGCGGGCGACAAGCTCCTGCCCGAGAGCGTCCGCTCCGCCTTCGGACCCGACACCAGCTCCCGCCGCTGGCACTCGGTGCACGCCCACCGCCTCTTCGACGAGGGCGCCCTCCAGCGCGTCAACCGCCGCCGCGGCCTGGTCATCGGCGGCGGCGGCCTGTTCATCCCGGACACCATGCCCAACGGCAACAGCGCCTGGCAGTGGAACGTCCCGGACGAACTCCTGAAGCGCATCGACGTGCCCATCGCGGTCTTCGCGGTCGGCTTCAACGCCTTCGACGGCCAGTCCTACCGGGCGAACCGCTTCCGCGACTCGCTCCGGCTGCTCGTCGAGCAGTCCTCGTTCTTCGGGCTGCGCAACCACGGCTCCATCGAGAAGGTGCGGGCCATGGTCCCGTCCCACCTCCACGACAAGATCCGCTTCCAGCCCTGCCCGACCACGGTCACCCGCCAGTTGGTCCCCGGCTGGCAGGACCCGGGCAAGCGCGACGACACCATCCTCGTCAACGCCGCCTACGACCGCGCGGGCCTGCGCTTCGGCCACGACTACGGCTACTTCCTGGCCCAGATGGCGAAGGCGGTCCGGGAGCTGGGCGAGCTGGCCGAGGTCCAGTGCGTGGCGCACTCCCTGGACGACGAGAAGATCGTCTTCGACCTGCGGCGCGAGCACGGCATCTCGATGCCCGTCATCCCGATGTACGACTTCGAGAACAAGGAGATCCTCGACCTCTACGCCCGCACCAAGCTGGTCATCGGCATGCGCGGCCACGCGGGCATGATCCCCTTCGGCTGCGGCACCCCGATCATCAGCCTCATCTCGCACCCGAAGATGGCGTACTTCCTGCGGGATATCGAGCGGCCCGAGTGGGGCGTCTCGGTCCACGACCGGCACCTCGCCGACCGGTTGGTGGAGCGGTCGAGGGAACTGCTCGCCGACCACGACAGGACCGTCGCGGACGTCCACGGCCGCCAGCAGGAGCTGTGGAAGGTCACCGAGGCCAACGCGGCCGACCTGCGGGTCCTGCTGGGCGGCTGAGCGCTCCATGACGACGACCCTGGCCGGCGACACCGCCGTACGGCCCACCGCGCCCGGCGGCCGCCGCTCACCCCTCAGGTGGGCGGCGGTCGCCGTGCCGTCCGCGGCCGCCCTGGTGTACACCGTGCTCACCCGCGGTCTCACCGGCGACCTCCACTACGTCCTGGCCGCCCTGCGCACCGGCCGGGCGGCCGGTTACTCCCCGTCGGAGGTCTTCACCCACCGGCCGTTCTTCTACCGGTGGTTCGTCGCCCTCCTCGACCGGCTCGCCTTCTTCGGGGACACGGCGGTGCGCGAGGCGGTGATGAACGCGGCGGGCGTCCTGCTCGCCGCCGCCGCGGCCTGTGCCCTGTACGCGGCACTGCTGCGCCGGACCACGCCCCGCGAGGCCGCGCTGACGGCCGGTGCCACCGGACTCGCCCTGGCCCTCGCCCCCCGCAACGACTTCCTCCAGCCGGAGTGGGCGGCCGTCGTCCTCACGGTGTTCGCCGTCGCCGCCGCCCTCGGCCCGCGGCGGCCCTGGCCCGCGGCCCTGCTCGCCGCGCTCCCCCTCGGCCTCGCGGTGATGATGAAGTACTCCACCGCCGCGACCGCCGCGATCGGCGTGCTCCTCGTCTACGCCGTCGACCGGGGCCGGGCCGTACGCATCACCCTGCTCGGCATCCCGGCAGCCCTGGCCCTGTTCGGGCTGAGCGTCCTCGGGGGCACCCGCGAGTGGCAGTGGACCGAGGACATGCCACAGATCAACCAGTCGGCACTGAGCAGGACCGGCATCCGCCCGCACTTCATCCTCGAACGCACGGCGGACTTCCTCGCCGACCGCGCGGTCACCAGCCCCGTGCTGCTGCTCGCGCCGGGCGCCCTGCTGCTCGTCCTGACCCGCGTCCGGGGCCGGCTGCGCCGCACCGAACTCCTCGTGATCGCCGCCCTCGTCGGTCTCGCCGCGCAGGCGGTCGTGGTCGTGCAGGGCAACTGGTTCCTGTACCACGGCGCACAGATGCCGGTGGTGGCGGCGGTCGTCTGGGGCGTCGCGGTGGGCGGCGCGCGCAGGTCCCCGCCGTGGTGCTTCGGGGCCGTCTCCCTGCTGTACGGCGTGCTGCCCGTGGTGTACGCCCAGCTGCCCGGCAGGTTCCAGCGCCCGTGGGAGGTCTGGGTGGCCGGGCTGATCGCCCTGCTCGCGGCCGCGCTGGACGTCCTGCTGGAGAAGCGGCTGCGCAACCGTTCGGCCGTCCTGGTCGCCCTGTCCGGCCTCGTCCTGCTGGCCGCGAGCATCTGGCCCGGCTCCCCGCACCTGGTGCTGCGCGGCAAGGTCACCGTCACCGGCTCCGGCTACCTGGAGCAGCAGCGGCGCACGGCCGAGGAGGTCGACCGGATCGCCGCCGAACTTCCCCCGGGCGCTCCGGTGCTGTACCTGGCCTTCGGCGAGACGGCGTACGACCTCGACCACCCGGCGCAGTGCCGCTACCCGATCGCCACCTTCCTCCAGCGCACCCGCTACCTGCCCGACGTGGCCGACCTGAGGTCGTTCCAGGAGAACGCCGACTGCGTCGACCACGACCCGGCCCCGTACGCGGTGCTGGAGCGGCCCTGGTTCCAGCCGGGCCACGTCGACCCGGAACTGTGGCGCCGGGTCACCGCGGTGTACGACTGCCCGCCCGGGAACCTGGGCGAACGGCTGGTGCTGTGCGTCAGGCGTTGAGCCCGAGCGCGGCGGTGACCTCGCGGGCCATCGCCACCGAGTAGCTCTGCCCCCGGTCCTGCGGATAGATCTGCGCCATCGTGGCCAGCGTGACCCGGCTCATGGGCGTCTCATGGGCCGGGATCAGCGCCCGGTACTCCGGCGTCACCACCGGCTGGGCGAACCCGGCCTTCGAAAAGTGCCAGGTCTGAATCCAGGACCTGTCGAAGGCCGGGTTGATCCGCCGCAGATACGGCACGAACTCGTCGAGCAGCTGACCCGGGTCCGTGGTGAACCGCCGGTCCTCGCGCTCCACGTAGTTGCCGACGTAGAGGATGTGCCGGCCGCCGTAGACGGACGGGTCGATCATCCTCGTGTGCTCGACCACCGCGAGGAACGGGAAGTCCGGCTCGTTGATGTTGAGCCAGTAGTACGGGATCACGCTGCGGTCCAGCTCCAGCACGAAGCAGGTGGCGCCCAGGTACTGGTTCTTCCACAGCGTGCTGTCGTCGGGCAGCCCGGCCGCCTTCGCGAAGGCGGGCTGCGGGGTGGTGACGATCAGCCGCTCGAAGGCGTACGACGACCCGTCCGCGCAGGTCACGACGGCCTCGTCGGCCCCGTCCTGCCGGATCGACTCGACCGCCTTGCCGAACTCCACCTTCCCGCCGCGCTCCTCGATCCCGTCCCGGAGCGCCGCGTAGACGCGCTCGAACCCGCCGTCCACATAGCCGAGTTCGAAGGTCCGGCAGTGGATGCGCGCCCACAGCCACGCCATCGACACCTGTTCGGCACGGTCCCCGAACTTGCCGCGCAGCAGCGGCTCCCAGATCGCGGCGGTGGCCTTCTTCCCGGCCCACCTGCGCAGCCAGGCCAGAGCGGTGAGGTCGTTGTAGCGGTCGCCCTTGCGGACCGCCTTCAGCACCGCCGACGAACCGGCGAAGCGCACGGCGTCGAGCGGGCCGAACTCCGGGAAGCGCAGCATGTCGAGGGGCGTGGTGAAGTCGATCAGCTTGCCGCCGCGGTAGATGCCGGTGGTCGGCCGGTGGAAGCGCAGCGCGTCACCCAGTCCGAGCTCCTCGACGAGCGCGATCATCGCCTTGTCGCTGCGGAAGATGTGGTGGTAGAAGCGCTCCAGCGGAACCCCGCCGACCTCCAAGGACGCGGCGAGACCGCCGAGTTCGTCCGCCGCCTCCAGGACGGTGACCTGGTGGCCGGCGCGTACGGCGTCCCAGGCGGCGGTGAGGCCGGTGGCGCCCGCGCCGATGATGCCGAGGTTCATGCGAAGCTCCACTTTCTGTTGAGCACGAACTGGAGCGCCAGGACCAGCGGCAGCGAGGCCGCCTTGATCAGGTCGGCGTCGATCCCCAGGCCGTCGGTGAAGGCGAGGAAGAGCAGGTTCGTCAGGACGATGCCGGTCAGGCCGACGGCGTAGAACCGCAGGAAGCGCACGACGAGACGGTCGCGGCGCTCGAAGGTGAACCGTGCGTTCAGCACGAAGTTGTTGGCGATGCCGAGCGTGGTGCTGAGCGCGTTGGCGAACTGCTCGTCCATCCCGGCCGCGTTGTGCAGCAGCAGGAAGACGACGAGGTCCAGGGCCACCCCGCTGCCGCCGATCAGGGTGTAGCTGAGCAGCTGCCGGGAGAGCCGCCGCCGGGACGGAGCGGTCGTGGTCCCGGGCGCCGAGGCGTCAGCGCTCACCGCCGCCGCCGATCACATCGCGCACCAGATACAGCGGCCGGCCCTGCGCCTCGCTGTAGATGCGCCCCACGTACGCGCCGATGACCCCCAGCGACAGCATCTGCGTGCCGCCCAGGAACAGCACGACGCACATCATCATCGTCCAGCCGGAGACGGTGATGTCGGGGCGGAAGAACTTCATCGCGAGGGCGTAGACGATGCCGAGCAGCGACAGCGCGAGGACGGCGAAGCCGAGCCGGGTGATCATCCTCAGCGGGGCGGTGGAGAAGCTGGTCATGCCGTCGATCGCGAGGCGGGCCATCTTGCGCAGCGGGTACTTCGTCTCGCCCGCGAAGCGTTCGTCGCGGTCGAAGGCCACCTCGGTCTGCCGGTAGCCCATCGAGGCGACGATCCCGCGGACGAACCGGCTGCGCTCGCGGTACTTGCGCAGCTCGTCCGCGACCCGCCGGTCAAGCAGGCGGAAGTCCCCGGTGTCCAGCGGGATGTCCACGTCGGTGGAGGAGCGCAGCACCCGGTAGTAGAGGTGCGCGGTGGCCCGCTTGAACGCGGTGTCCTGCCGTGAGCGCCGACGGGCGTGCACGATCTCGGCACCCCCCCGCCAGGCGTCCACCAGCTCCAGGCTGACCCGCGGCGGATCCTGAAGATCGGTGTCCATCACGATCACCGCGTCGCCCCGGGCGACGTCGAGACCGGCGGTGATGGCGATCTGGTGCCCGAAGTTGCGGGCGAAGTCGACGACCCGGACCCGCTCGTCGTCCTTGGCCAGATCCTTCAGGATCGTCAGGGAACCGTCGCCGGAGCCGTCGTTGACGTACACCAACTCGTAGTCGAACTCCGGACGTTCACCCAGTGCCGTGGTCAGCTCCGCGTGGAACGCCTTGATGCCGTCTTCCTCGTTGTAGACCGGGAGGACGTACGAGACGAGGGAGCGGCGAACGGGCTCCGGTCCCGGCTGCGTCAGCTCTGCCGGGACGACGTCGGGTATGCGCGGTCGAATGTCCTGCTGGGGCATTCGGAGAAGCTATGGAAGGTCTGTGAACGTCCGTCGAACTGGCTGTGGCCGGAAGCCGTCCGCCCTGTTTCGCTTCCCTTTCGCCCCCGGCCGGCCGAGGTGTCAGTCGTGCGGCGTGAACAGGAGGTTCCGCGTCCTGTGCGGCCGGGGCGCGTACCACGGGACGAGCGTGCCGTCGTGCTCGGTGACCCAGTGGCAGTCGTAGCCGAGCGGATCGAACTCGGCGAGGAGGTCCTGCATGTCCGCGTCCCGCAGCGCTTCGAGCAGCACCGTCGGCCGGTCGCGCTTGAGGACCTGGCGGGCCCCTCGGAGGACCGACAACTCATGGCCCTCGACGTCGATCTTCACCAGGTCCAGCCTGGTCTCGGCGAACACCTCGTCGAGGCGGACCAGCCGGATCCGCTTCTGTTCGGCGTCGGCGGCACCGCCCTCCAGGGTCGAGCCCGTGGACAGGAGGTTGCCCGCGAAGCGGACGCTGATCTCGGCCCAGCCCGCCTCGCTGGAGACCCCCGCCTGGTACAGCCTCACGTTCTGGGCGGAGTTCGACCGCACGTTCACCGACAGCCGGGCGTGGATCTGGTCCACGGGCTCGAAGGAGTGCACCTTCGCCTTCGGGTTGGCGAGGGCGGCGATCATCGAGAAGTAGCCGACGTGCGCCCCGACATCGGCGATCGTCGTGCTCTTCGCGGCGAGCCGGGACCAGGTGGCGAGGCTGCCGGGCTCGTAGCCGAACCGGCCGTTCCACAGCGTGTCCAGGCCGACCGCGTCGTCGTTCACGCAGAACATCACGAAAGGCGGGCAGTAAGGGGAGTCGATCTCCACATAGCCGCGATAAGGGAATTTCTTCCGGTGGGTGCGGATGATGTCGCTGGTGGCGACCGGCCGGACAGATGGTGCGTGCGCCAGCATGCGGGCGTTGGCTTCTTCGAGCTGGGGGATACGCATCCCGCGATCGTAGGGGCGCACCGCGGACTTGTCACAGGTCCTACAGAACACGAAAAGGCCAGGTCACGAGCGTATGACCTGGCCTTTTCCGAAGGGTCGCGCACGGGTTTCCCGTGGTTCACCCGGTGTTCCGCCTAGCGTTTCACAGCCTTCTTCAGCGCCCGCGCCCGTCGCACCACGCGGCGCGCGGTGGAACTGCGCGGCAGGAAGGTCAGGCGCTCCGGAATGCCGCCCGGCAGGCCCAGTGCCGTCAGTCGCTTCTTCCGGAAATAGCGCCGCGTGCGCGGCCCGAAGTGCCGGGAGAGATAGCGTTCCGCGGCCGGGCGCAGCGACGGATGGACCTGCGGCTGAAGAGTGAAGCCGAGCGCCGTGATCAGGGCGTTGAGCAGGTCCGCCGGAACGGCCTCCTGCCCTTCCCGGCCCTCCAGGTCCGGCAGCACCGCGTCGGCCAGCACCACCGGGACGCGGTTGCTGTTCTGGTACGGCGTCAGCCGCTCCAGGAGCAGTTCGGTGCCGATGCGGGCGGCCGGCAGGTCGTAGAGGGCGGAGGCCGTGAACAGGGCGGTGGAGAAGCAGCCGACGACCAGCGCGGGCCGCGCCTTCTCGAACAGCACCTCGGCGAGTACCGGGGTGTCCAGGACGGTCAGGTCCACCCCGAGCCGCTCCGCCTCGGCCTCAAGGGCGCGGCTGAAGCGGGCCGGCGCGCTGGGGTGCGGCTTGAAGACGACCGAGCGGTGCCCCTGGGCGACCGCGCCCTTCAGCATCCGCACGTGCAGGTCCTCCTCCTCCGTGGGGGAGAGGATGTCCAGCGCGGAGAGGTACTGGCCGAGCAGCAGTGCCGCGTCCTCCGGCAGCGGCGGCAACTCCTCGACGGCCGCCGTCAGTTCACCCATCGCCTTCAGGAAGGCGGAGGTGGGCACCACGACCGGCGGTACGCCGAACTCGGTCAGCAGCAGCGGGGTGAGACCGGCGACCAGGTCCAGGTGGAGCAGGCGGCGCACCCGGGTGCCGACCAGCGGGTCGAGCTTGTTGCGGGTGGGGCCGTAGCTCATCAGGCCGTCGGCGTAGACGTCGACGGGGGCGCCGGTGAAGATCTGGGCGACGGTGAGGGCGGGGGCGACCTGGAGGGACTCCAGGACCAGTTCCACCCGGTCCTCGCCGAGGTCCCACAGCAGCCGCAGATAGCGCTCGAACAGGGGGATGTCGTCCGGGCGGGGCGTCCAGGAGCCCGGGTGGAAGGGGCGGATCGCCTCGTTCCAGGACAGCACCTCGTCGAAGTGGTCGCGCAGCGGAGCGAAGCCCGGCATCTCGTCCAGGGGCACCGAGGTCTCCGGTGTCGGCGTGTTGTTGAACACCAGCAGCACCCGGCGCTCGGGCTCCTCGAAGAGGTCGGAGTCGATCGCGGCGGCCAGGGTGACCGCGCCGTACAGCGTGGACGCGCAGAAGATCTGGGTCGTACCCGGGTCCTTGCGGGAGCTGGTCGGGGACATCACGCGGCCGCCTTCGCAGTGGTGACCCGCCGCCGCAGCCGCCGCAGCTTGGCGGAGCGGCGCAGGTCCATGGTGTCGAGCACGTCACCGAGCATGTCCTGCGGCATCCGCTTTATGGCCGCCGCGCTCATGGCCCGCAGCTGCTTGGCCACCGACGGCTCCCACTTGGACTCGTCGGAGAGATGGTGGGCGATGATCGCGCAGTAGGTGCGCACCGCCTTGGGCAGCAGCCGGTCGGCGTCCCGGTCCGCCGCCGTCTCCTCGACGACCTGGTCGAAGGCGCGGATGAAGTCGAGCTGGCGGGCGTCGCCGATCTGGGTGAGGGAGGAGGCCACCCCGCGCCGGTAGAACACGCCCAGCAGGCTCACCACGGCGAAGGACTCGGCCTCGCGGTGCAGCTTCCAGATCCACGGCCGGTCCTCGGCCGTGCGCAGCCCGTCGGTGAAGTGCAGCAGACCCCGGTCGAGCAGCCGGCGGTGGTAGGCACCCGCCCACGCGTACGCGTAGTCCACGGAAGTCGAGCGGTCGGCGGGCAGGATCGCCTCCCGCGGGTTCATCACCTCGTTCCGCCGCCCGATCGGCACCCGGTGCACGGTCCGGGCCCGCGCCACGGTCTGCACATGGTCGGTGCGGACGAAGTCGCAGCCCAACCCCTCGATGGCGGCGACCAGTTCCGCGAGGTAGCCCGGCGCGAGCCAGTCGTCGCCGTCGAGGAAGGTCAGGTACTCGCCGCGCGCCGCGTCCAGGCCGGTGTTACGCGCGGTGGCGAGCCCTCCGTTCGTCTCGTGGTGGATGACCTGCACCTGGGCGACGTCCGACAGTTCCTCGGCCGCACGGTCGAGAATCGCCGGGGTTTCGTCCCCCGATTTGTCGTTCACCAGCACGAACTCAAAATCTCTCCGCGCATTCAGGCGAAGACTTCGGAGGGTGTCCGGGGCGTATTGCTGCACGTTGTAGAACGGCACGATGACGGAGAGCTTTGGCACCCGGGAAACGTTAGAAGGCGGTCCGGCAGCGGAACTTTCCGGCAAGGGGACTGCGGGTGAACTCGATGTGTCGGAACGGTGCATCCCGTGTACTTCCCGGTCCTCGGCGAGCCAGTTCGGCTCTCGGTGGGCTGTTGTTAACTTTTCGTTGATTCGCGGTTGGGCCGGACCTAGAAATTGCTTCCTAGCGTCGTCGCCGTGCCGCCAAGTACAACGAAGTCCCTTCGAATCGCCGTCCTCGCGGACTCCGACACCCGCTGGAAATGGGGTGCGCTGACCGCCGACCGCATCGCGCCGGTTCCGTCCATGGAATCCGGACCGCGGGGCGGAGCGCAAGCAGGCCTCGCGCTGGACGGATACCTGCTGCGCGGCCGGGCCACGCCCACCGCACGCCAGCTCGAAGAGGTCGGCGTGCGCGCGGACTCCCTGCGGGAGGTCACCGCCGTCGAGTTCCTGCGCGCCCTGGCCGGGACGTCGTACGACATCGTCGTGCTGGCCCTGGTCGGCGGCGGAGTCCAGGCCATGCTGCACGGCCTGGCACGGGTCTGGGACGGACTGGAGAAGCGTCCCGTCGTCGTCACCGGCTATGTCGGCGTCGTCTACGAGAAGCTCGCCGACGGCCTGCTCCTGCGCCACGGGGCCGACCTGGTCCTCGCCAACTCCCGCCAGGACGCCGAGCGTTTCCGCGCGGTGTACGAGGGCGTGGGCGCGGACGCCTCGTCGGTCACGGAGGTGGCGCTGCCCTTCCTCGGCGGTGCCGCCTACGAAGGGGAACACGACCCGTACACCGTGGTGTTCGCGGTCCAGCCCTCGGTGCCGGACAACCGCCGGGACCGCCTCTACCTGCTGGACCGCCTCATCCGGCACGCCCGGCTGCACCCCGAGCGCGAGGTGCTGCTCAAGCTGCGCTCCAAGCCCGGCGAACACACCACCCACATCGAGGAGCTGCCGTACCAGAAGCTGATCCAGCGGCTCGATCCGCCGGCCAACTTCCGGCTGGTGTACGGCAACATGGGCGAGGTCCTCGACCGGACCGACCTGCTGGTCACCATCAGCTCCACCGCGGCCCTGGAGTCGCTGCACCGGCGCATCCCCACGGCCGTCCTGACCGACCTGGGCATCCGTGAGGTCCTCGGCAACCACCACTTCGTGGGCTCCGGCTGCCTCGCCTCCTGGGACCAACTCGACGCCGGACACCGGCCGTTGCCCGACGAGGAGTGGGTGGCCCGGCAGGGTGTCGTCGCCGACGGCACGTACGCGCACGCCTTCGACGCGGCCCGTGAGCGCATCGCCAAGCTGCTGGCCGCTCCCGAACGGCCCCCGCTGACCCCGTACTACACACCCGTCACCGCCCCCGGCTACCTGCCCGGCATCCTCGCCCGCCACCACCTCGGCCCCG
>NZ_LJBR01000384.1 GCF_001282115.1 Streptomyces sp. NRRL B-24085
TACCGGTCCACCGCCCCCTGCACGCCCTCCCCGAAGTTCTGCGGGTCCACGAGGATCACCAGGTCGAATTCGAGGCCCTTCGAGAGAGCCGGGGGCAGGGAGCGGACCCGGGGGGTGGGCTTGAAGTCCGGGGCGCCGATGACGCAGGCGATGCCGTCCGGGTGGTCCTCGAGCCATCGGTCCAGCACCGTCGGCAGGTCCGTCAGCGGGCCGTACGTCACCGGGACGCCCGTGCTGCGGATCGAGGTGGGGACGTTGGCGTCCGGGAGGGCGGTGCGGATGACCGGCTCGGCCTCCTTCATGATCTCTTCCGGGGTGCGGTAGTTGACGGTCAGGGAGGCCATCTCGACGCGGTCGAGGCCCACCCGTGCGAGCCTGTCCTGCCAGGACTCCGTGAAGCCGCGCCTCGCCTGGGCGCGGTCGCCGACGATGGTGAAGCTGCGGGACGGGCAGCGCAGCAGCAGCATCTGCCACTCCGCGTCGGTCAGTTCCTGCGCCTCGTCGACCACGACGTGCGCGAAGGGGCCGGCGAGCAGGTCGGGGTCGCTCACCTGAAGGGCGCTCTCGTCGACCAGGGCGTCGTGGAAGTCCTCGCCGCGCAGCATCGTCACCAGGCCCATGCCGTACTCGTCGTCGGCGACCGCGCTCAGGTTCTCCACGACGGTCGCCATGCGCTCGCGCTCGGCGGCGGCGGTGGCCTCGTTGCGGCGCTTGCGGAGCGAGGCGCGGGGGTCGCCGAGCCGTTGCCGTGCCGCGTCCAGGAGCGGCAGGTCGGACACCGTCCAGGCCTGGCCGTCGGCGCGCTGGAGCTGTCGTACCTCGTCGCGGTCCAGCCAGGGGGCGCACATCCGCAGGTAGGCCGGGACGGTCCACAGGTCGGAGACCAGGTCGGCGGCCTCCAGGAGCGGCCACGCGCGGTTGAAGGCGGTGAGCAGCTCCCTGTTCTGGCGCAGCGACTTGCGCAGCAGCGCCTCCGGGGCGTCGCCCTCGTGCCGGTCCACCAGGATGGTGAGCAGTTCGTTCCAGACCTGGTCGCGGGCGTCGTTGTGCGGGGCGCCCTCCGCGGCGTCGAAGGCCTCGGCCCAGTCGGCGGCGGTCAGCGGGATGTCGGACCAGTGGGTGGTGACGGTCATGCCCTCGGTGGGCGGCTCCTCGTAGAAGCGGACGGCCTTCTCGATGGCCTTCACCAGGTCCGCGGACGACTTCAGGCGGGCCACCTCCGGGTCGGTCTCGATCCCTGCCGTGGCTCCCTCGGCCACGAGGTCCCTGAGGACGCAGGTCTGCACGCCCTCCTCGCCGAGGCTGGGCAGGACGTCGGAGACGTAGGCCAGGTAGGGCCGGTGCGGGCCGACGAACAGCACGCCGCCGCGGCGGTGTCCGAGGCGCGGGTCGGAGTGCAGCAGGTAGGCGGAGCGGTGCAGGGCGACGACGGTCTTGCCGGTGCCGGGACCGCCGTCGACGACGAGGGCGCCCCGGGAGCTCGCGCGGATGATGGCGTCCTGGTCGGCCTGGATGGTGCCGAGGACGTCCCGCATGCGTTCCGAGCGGTCGCTGCCGAGGCTGGCGATGAAGGCGGACTGGTCGTCGAGGGAGGCGTGGTGACCGGCGAAGCCGTCCGGGGCGAACACCTCGTCCCAGTAGTCGCCGATGCGGCCGTTCTTCCAGCGGTACCTGCGGCGGCTGGCCAGGCCCATCGGGTTGGCGTGGGTGGCTCCGAAGAACGGCTCGGCGGCGGGGGAACGCCAGTCGACGAGCAGCCGGCGGCCCGTGCTGTCGGTGAGTCCGAGCCGTCCGACGTACACGGGCTCGGGGTCGTCCGCGTGGACCATGTGTCCGAGGCACAGGTCCAGGCCGAAGCGGCGCAGGGTGCGCAGCCGGGCGCTGAGGCGGTGGATCTCCGTGTCGCGGTCCATGGCCTCCTGGCCGATCCCGCCGGGCGCCCGGAGGGTGGCGGCGAGGGTGTCGGACAGTTCGGCGATCGTCTGCTCCAGGCACTCCGCGATGGCCGCGAAGTGTTCCTCGTCGGCGGCGGTCAGCGTCGGGTCGGCCTTGGCGGCAAGGCGCTCGGGAAGGTCGAACACGCTGGTGGGCAGGGTACTCAAGAGGACAGCTCCGGGGTGGGGTCGGCGGCCGTGGGGCCTACGGCCGGTAAGTGTGCGCCTTCACCGGGGCCTTGCCGCAAGTCCCCCGGTGCGCTATAGGTTGAACATGGCAAGGAGGTACTGACTCCCTGCCTTTTCTTTTGCCTCCGATCATCCGGAAGCTCTTCGAAACATTCGAACATTGCTCGGCCCCATTGACCCCCATCCCCCTGCGATCTTCCGAAAGATTTCGCTGGTTTGCTGAGGTGGGAGGGCTCTCGAAGCATTCGAAACATCCGTCGAAACTGTTGACGCTTGACAGGGGCAGGCCAAAACTGTGGGGCATGACTGACACACCCGCACACCCGACGCGCCGCAGCGTCTGCGGCCTCCTGCTGGCCACCGGCGCCACGCTGGCCCTGCCCGGCACCGCCGAGGCGGCCACGGTCATCACCACGAACCAGACCGGGACCAACAACGGCTACTACTACTCGTTCTGGACGGACGCCCAGGGCACGGTCTCCATGACCCTGAACAACGGCGGGAACTACAGCACGTCCTGGCGCAACACCGGCAACTTCGTGGCCGGCAAGGGCTGGAGCAACGGCTCCCGCAGGACCGTGAGCTACTCCGGCAGCTTCAACCCGTCCGGCAACGCCTACCTCGCCCTGTACGGCTGGACGTCCAACCCGCTCGTCGAGTACTACGTCGTCGACAACTGGGGCACCTACCGGCCCACCGGGACGTACAAGGGCACCGTCAGCAGCGACGGCGGAACGTACGACATCTACCAGACCACCCGCTACAACGCCCCGTCCGTGGAAGGCACCAAGACCTTCAACCAGTACTGGAGCGTCCGGCAGTCCCGGCGGACCGGCGGCACCATCACCACCGGCAACCACTTCGACGCCTGGGCCCGGGCCGGCATGCCGATGGGCAGCTTCAAGTACTACATGATCCTCGCGACCGAGGGTTACCAGAGCAGCGGCAACTCCAACATCACGGTGGCGTGATGAGGGGCCGGGCGCACCTCCCGTTACTGGCGGCCGCCGCCCTGGCAGCCGCCGGCACCCTCACCGTCCCCGCAGCCGCGGCCCCCGGGCAGGCCGCCGCCTGCTCCGGCTACGTCGGTCTCACCTTCGACGACGGCCCGGGCAGCGGCACCACCGCCCTGCTGGGCTCCCTGAAGCAGTACGGCCTCCGGGCCACCATGTTCAACACGGGCCAGAACGCCGCCGCCAACCCGGCACTCGTCAGGGCCCAGGTCAGCGCCGGGATGTGGGTCGGCAACCACAGCTACACGCACCCGCATCTGACCCAGCAGAGCCAGGCCACGGTCGACTCGGAGATCTCCCGCACCCAGCAGGCGATCGCGAACGCCGGCGGCGGCACACCGAGGCTGTTCCGCCCGCCGTACGGCGAGACCAACGCCACGGTGAAGGCCGTGGAGGCCAGGTACGGACTGACCGAGATCATCTGGAACGTCGACTCGCAGGACTGGAACAACGCCAGTACGGACGCGATCGTCGCGGCGGCCGGCCGGCTCACCGACGGGCAGGTCATCCTCATGCACGACTGGCCCGCCAACACCCGCGCGGCGATCCCGCGCATCGCGCAGACACTGGCCGCCAAGGGGCTGTGCGCGGGCATGATCTCGCCCCAGACCGGCCGCGCGGTGGCACCGGGCTGATCCGCCCGGCCGCGGCGACACGGCCGCGGTGACACGGCCACGACCATCTGGCCACAACCATCCGGCCCCGTCCCGTCCGGGTTCGGCGCGGCGGTCGTTTCCCCTTCGGGCCGCCGCGCCGGACACGGGTGCGGGGTGACTCCGTTCGGCTGTGAATGCCGCGATTTCCCCGACGGAGCGGGCCACGGCCCGCAATCATGAGCGGCGGGCGGGGCGGGCAGGCCCCGCCGCACGCCGTCCGTACGCCAACGCACATGATCCGTCACCCACTTGACGCGTCGTCGGCGCGTCGCCCCGGAGGGAACCGCAGTCATGGCCACTCCCCTGTCCGCCGCGAAGATGCTCGCCGCACTGAAGGCCGAGGGCCTCACCGTGCACGAGCACGCCGGCTGGAAGACCCACAACCGCGACGCGGCGTCCGGGAAGTCCTTCGGACCCGTCATCGGGGTGCTGATCCACCACACCGGCGGCCACGACGACAAGGAGCTCTGCTTCAAGGGCAGATCAGACCTTCCGGGACCGCTGTGCCACGCCTGGCTCGGCAAGACCGCCGGACTGTGGATGATCGGCAACGGCCGTACCAACCACGCCGGTTACGCCGACATCGATGTCCTGAACGCCATCCGCGACGAGAAGCCCCTCCCCCACGACGACGTGGCGAAGGCGGACGGCAACGACTGCCTGTACGGCCTGGAGATCGAGAACCGCGGCAAGGGCGGCGACCCTTACCCGGCGGCGCAGTACCGGCAGGCCGTGCTGTGGGCGGCGGCGATCTGCCGGGCGCACGGCTGGAGCGAGAAGTCCGTCGCCGGGCACAAGGAGTGCCAGCCCGGGAAGATCGACCCGAGCTTCGACATGGACGACTTCCGGGCCGCGGTGAAGAAGCAGCTCGCCGCCGGGCCCGGAGCGACGGTTCCGACGAAGCCGGCGGGCAAGCCCCGCGTCGACCTGTCCCGGCTGGTGGCGGCGGCCAGGACCGACCCCGGTGCCAAGCAGGGCCACGTCAGCTACCTGACCGGCACCAACCTCACCGAGGCCGCCCTCGTCGAACTCGGCTACCTCTCCAAGTCGTACGCCGGGGACGGGTCGTTCGGCAGCACGACCGTCGCCGCCTACGCCAAGTGGCAGCGCCACCTCGGCTACACCGGCGCCGACGCCAACGGCATCCCCGGCAAGATCTCCCTGTCCAGGCTGGGCGAGAGGACGGGACTCTTCACCGTCGTGGCCTGACCCGCGCACCCCGCCGCCGACCCGCCGCCGACCCGCTCCGGGGCGCCGAGTTGCGGGTCGGCGCGGTCCCTGCGGTACTGGCTGTATCTACCGAGCAGTCGCGGGGTCCTCTCTACAGGGTCGACGGGGAGAGGAGGCACATGATGGCCAAGCGTCTGGTGGTCTGCTGCGACGGGACCTGGAATCTCGCCGACCAGCCGAGCAAGACGAACGTCGCCAAGGTGGCCCTGGCCGTACGGCGACGCACCGCTGCCGGAACGGAACAGCGGGTGTACTACCACAGCGGGGTCGGCACGAGCCGGAAGGACCGGTTGCGGGGCGGGGCCTTCGGCATGGGCCTGTCGCGCAACGTCCTCGACGCCTACCGCTTCCTGATCCACACCTACGAACCCGGGGACGCCCTGTACCTGTTCGGGTTCAGCCGGGGCGCGTTCACCGCGCGCAGCCTGGCCGGTCTGGTGCGCAACTGCGGCATCCTGCGCCCGGAACAGGCCGACCGGATCGACGAGGCGTGGGCGCTGTACCGCAGCCGCGCCGACAAACCGACCAGCGTGGCCGCGACCCTGTTCCGCGGGGCGTACTCGTACGAGACGGAGATCCGTTTCGTGGGCGTCTGGGACACGGTCGGCTCCCTGGGCATCCCGGTCCCGGCGCCCCGGTTCCTCCAGCCGCTCGTCGACCGCTTCAACCACCGCTGGGCCTTCCACGACACCACCCTCAGCAAGTCGGTGAACGGCGCCTTCCACGCCCTGGCCGTCGATGAGGAGCGCTCGGCGTTCCCGCCGACCCTGTGGCGGCAGGAGAAGGGGGCCGACAGGGACCAGGAGCTGAGGCAGGTGTGGTTCGCCGGGGTGCACCTCTCCGTCGGGGGCGGCGAGAAGGACTCGGGCCTGTCCGACATCACCCTGCTGTGGATGGCCCGGCAGGCCGCCCGGTACGGCCTGGAGTTCGACCCCGCGGTCCTCAGCGCGGAGGGGCCGGACAGCATGCGCCCGCAGGAGTGCGCCGACTTCGCCGTCCAGCCCGACCCGATGGGCCCGTGGAACCCCTCCCGGAAAGGCTTCTACCGGCTCTTCAAGCCCCTGCACCGGCCCGTCGGGCAGGAGAAGGACAAGCAGGGCCGCCCCGTCGGCAACGAGCACCTGGCGGACACGGTGCTGCGCCGCCGCGAGGGCGACCCCGGCTACCGTCCGCCGGCGCTCGAGACCTACCTGAGGGACGTCGGGGAGCGGGACGTCGACGCGGTCCCGCTCAGCTTCAGCCGTGCGCCCGTCGAGGTTCCCTGAGGCCCGCGGTCCCCTCGTCAGGGCCTGGGCGCCGCTCCAGTACGAAGAGCGCCAGGGTCACCGCGGTCGACAGAGCCGCCATCAGGCTCATCGCCGTTGCCGGGGAGGTCAGTTGGGCCAGCGTGCCGGCGAGGACCGCGCCGATGCCCTGGAGGGCGACCATGCCGGTGCTGTGCAGACCGAGCGCCTGGCCCGCCAGCTCGTCGGGGGTGAGGGCCATCAGGCGTTCCTGGAGGACCAGACTCGCGGCGAAGCCGACGGAGGCCACGGCGGCGGCCACAGCCCCCGGCGCCACCGGCGGCCGTAGGAAGAAGAACAGGTAGGGCGCGGCCAGGAGCAGGCGCAGCGGGGTCGCGAGCCGCGGCCGCAGCGCGGGCGGCACCAGGCGGCCGACCGCCAGATCGCCCACGAACATGCCCAGCGCCCCGCACGCGTACATCGTGCCGGCGGCCGCTGGGGCGTAGGAGACGTAGAGCGAGTCGCCGCCCACCACCAGGCCGTTGGGGACCCACAGGCCCAGGAAGACCAGGCGGCGGGGGCGGGAGGACCACAGCAGGGCGTTGGTGCGCCAGGTCGCGGAGAGGGACGGGCGGCCCGCCGAGCGCGGTGGGCGGGCAGTGAGGCCCAGGCGGGTGACGAGGGCCGAGAGCAGATGGAGCGCCGCTGTCAGGAGCAGGCAGGCGCGCGGGGTCAGGAGCGTCAGCAGGGCGCCGCCCGCCGCGAAGCCGGTGATCTGGATGAGCCCCCAGAGCATGTTGAAGACCGAACGGCCCAGGACGTAGCCGTCCTTGGGGAGGATGTCGTTCATCAGTCCGCCGCGCACTCCCCCACCCAGCGAGGCGACCAGCCCCTGGAGGAGCAGCACGACGAAGACGGCCCGGACGGGCAGGCCGGGCAGCGCCAGTACCGCCGTTCCCGCCGCGAAGGCGAGGGAGATGACGGTCAGGAGCGCGCGCGGGGGCAGCCGGTCGGCGCCCGAGAGCAGGAACGCGGCCCCCAGCAACTGCGCGAGCTGCGGCCCGAACATGCTCACCGCCGACAGCAGCGGGGAACCGGTGGCCCGGTAGACCAGGGTGGCGAGGGCGAGGCCGCCGATCGTCTGGGCGGCGGCGTGGGCGGCGAAGGAGAGGAGAAAAGGGGCGTATTCCGGGGTGCGGAGGAGGGTGCGGTAGCTGCGCATGCGGGGGAGTCTCGGAGCGGGCGGCGGCTGACGGTTAGTGTTTCGCGCGGTCGCGAAACCTCGGGGGGCTGCATGGGCTGGTGGCAGGTCGACGGGGACACCCTCGTCCGCAGCCGGTTCGTGGTCTGCCCGTTCACCGAGACCTTCGCGACCCTGCGGCTGCTGGACCGGGGGGTCGGCGCCCACCCGGGCGAGGACTCCTGGCTCCGCGCCCATCTGCCCGGCTACCGCGCCCGGCTCGCGGCCGACCCGGTGACCGCGCTGCTGGTGCGCTCCGGGATGGGCACCTCCTGGATCGCCGACTTCCTCGCGCCCCTGCCGCGCGAGGGCACGCCCCTGGCGGACACCCTGGCGCGGATCCGGGCCACCGATCCCGCTGTCGCGCGGGCCGACCTCCAGGTCTCGCTGCGCGGCCCGCTGCCCGCCGCCCTGGACCGCGACGACCTCCCCGAGCGGGCGGCCGCGCTCCTCGCCTGGGTCTGGACGGCGACCGTACGGCCGTACTGGGACCGCCGTCGGCGGATCCTGGAGGCGGACGTCGTGGCCCGGACCGCGCAGGTGAGCCGGGGCGGCTGGGCGGCCGTCATCGACTCCCTGCTGCCGGGCCAGACCCGCTGGCTCGGCGGCAACCGGCTCCAGGTGAACCGGCACGAGCGCCCGCCCCGCGACATCCGCGGCGCCGAACTCGTCTTCGTCCCGGTCACACCGGGGCGCGGCTGGGCGACGTGGGAGGAACCGGGCCGCTACGCCCTCGTCTACGGCTGCGCGGGCGCCCTCGCCGACCCGGGCGCCCGGAGCGTGCCCGCGAGCCTCGGCACCCTGCTCGGTGCCGGGCGGGCCCGGGTGTTCGTCCTCCTGGACTCCCCGCTGAGCACCAGCCAGCTCGTCGCCGTGACCGGGCAGGGGCTGGGGT
>NZ_LJBR01000385.1 GCF_001282115.1 Streptomyces sp. NRRL B-24085
GGTCCGGGGGGGGTGTCGCGGGCGTGGCTGGAAGGCGGGAGGGCGCGGGCGGGATGTCCTGGAGGGTCGGGATCCCGAGGCCGACGCGCACGCTGGCGCCGAGTGTGTAGAGGTGCGATTCGGCACAGACCACCGCACCCAGGGCGTCGGATTCACCTAACTCGGCGGGAAGTGTGTACTCCCGCGTTGCCTTCGTCGGGGTGAAGCCGTGCTGGATGAGGACATCCCTGGCCCGGTCGGTGATCGCGGTGGCGGTGACGGTGCCATCGTGGAAGCGCATGGTCGCCTCGGGCTCGGCGTCGGTGGTGAGGGGGTAGCGCGTGGTCCAGGCGAGGTCGACGAGGTCCATGGTGTGGGACAGGAGCCCGTAGAAGGCGACGCCGGCGCGCTCATGTGCGTCCTCGGCGGTCCCGGGCGGCAGGAGGTAGAGGGTGCGGCCCTGGTGCTGGCGGGCTGTGAAGCCTGCTGCGGTCAGGTGTCGGGCGGCGTTGCGGATGGGGCGGTTGAGGACGGCGAACGTCCATCCGTCATCGGTCGAGCCGATGAAGACGTCGTGGTGGTCGGTGATGGCTATCGGTCATCCCGGTGGCTGGGTACAGGTGGGGCAGCCCGGTGGGGTGCTCGGGCGTGGTGGGTGGTCAGGCGGCGGGGCCGTAGTCGCTTTGCTGCGGGGCGTGCTTGGCGACGGCGCGGGCGGTGATGGCCTCCGATGCGCGGGCAGAGGCGGCAGTCAGCGCGTCGGCGTCGGGCTCCGCGTACCAGGGGCGCAGGTCGAGCATGGCGGCGCGCATGCCGGTGGCGAAGCACAGGGCGGTGCCCTTGGGCAGGGCGCGGATCGCGTCCGCGGGCAGGATCCGTTCCTGCCGCATCGACACGGAGGTCGACTTCCCCGAGTCGGAGATGGAGGTCGAGGTGGTCTCCACGTCGTGGTCGCCGATGAGGCGGGAGAGCTTGTCGGCGAAGTCGGGATCGTCGATGCCGGAGCCGATCACCTTGACGGTGCTCGCGGACCACATGGCGTCCATGCCCGCGTCTCCCCAGACTTTCTGGCCCTGGCGGTAGGACTGCAGGATCGTGATGGGGATGATGCCGCGCGAGCCCAAGTGGCTGTACAGGTCGGGCAGATCGGAGATCTTGCAGACGTTGGCAGCCTCGTCGAGGATCGCGAGCATCGGCGGGTCGAGCCGTCCGCCGGCGCGCTCGGCCTGCGCGGTCGCAGCGCGCATGACGGAGTCCGCGCACGCCGCGATCAGGGCACTAGCGCCGCCGCCACCGTCCTTCGACAGCAGGTACAGAGTGTCCGTGGACGAGACGAACTCCGACGGCCGGAACTCGGACACGTCCTTCTGCGGGGTGACCCACGCCGCGATATCGCTGTTGAGGAGGGCTGCGGCGTACTGCCGGGCGGTTTCGTAGATGCCGTCCCGGGTTTCGGGCGGTCCTTCGACGGTGCCCTTGAGTTGGGCGGCCACCGCGGTGAACTGGTGGTCGCGCAGGATATCGAGAGGAGTGCGGTCGGCGGGAAAGGCCAGCCACTGCATGACGTCGGTGATGGGCCGTTCATCGAGAGCCGCGGCGAGGAACAGCTGCGACAGGATGTTGCTGCCGGCCTTGGACCAGAAGTCGCCCTGCTGGCTGGCGTCCACGGAAGCCGCGAGGAAGTGGCCAGCCAGACGGCCTGCGCCGTCGAGGGTCCTGGCGTCGGCGAGCGGATTCCACCACATCTCCCGTTCGGCGTGGGCGATCTGCTGCGGGTCCATCGACCACGTCCGGCCGGTCCTCTGCCGTGCGTCGAGGGTGGCGGTGTAGGCGTCGCCGGCGGCCTTGTTGGAGGTCAGCAGGACGGGGCCGGGCGCGGCGAGGATCGAGGGGATCGCGAGCGAGGTGGTCTTGCCGGAGCGGGGCGCCATGATGGCGACGGCGACGTCCTCGTACCCCATGCGGACCTCGTGGCGGCTGCCCTGGAGGTTGCCGAGGAGGATGCCGGTGTCGGCGGCATCGATGTGCTTGGCGTCCTTCAGGCTGGGGCGCAGGGAGCGGGCCTTGGCGGTGATCGCCCGGGCCATCAGCGGCTCGATGTCCTTCGCCTTGGCCATGCCGGCGATCTTCTTCTTCCGGCCCCTGCCGGAGTTCTTGTGTCGTGACCAGACGACTGCGGCGGTGAGGACGAGGGCGATCATCACGGTGACGGGGATGATGCGGGCACCGATGAGCAGGGTCGTTTCTCCGGCGGCGGGCCAGAGCTGGCCGGGGTGCAGGAGGGCGTTGATGGGCTGGTACGGCGCCCAGGGACCGGAGTGGGTGGCCCAGGCGGCGAGGTTGCCGCACAGCCAGGCGAGGTTGGACAGGGGGACGGCGATCGCGAGGGCGCCGAGGAGCACCTTGAAGGCGATGTCGTAGCTGTCGCTGCTGGAGGAGGGGGAGGCGTGGGGCAAGGGCAGGATTCCGGGGTTAGGGGTGTGGCCTAGTCAGCGCGTACGGCGCGGTGGCGGCTGCGGCCGACGCGGTGGCAGCGAGGGCGCGCCACGCCGGCGGCGGGCGGCGAGGTCTTGGACGCGCTGCTCCAGCGGATCCAGCCCGCCCAGCTGGCCCGTCGGAGCGGGGGCCGTCTGGAGGTGGGGACGGGCCTGGAAGGGGAGGGCGAGCGGGTCGCGGCGCAGCGGTGCGGGGTCGGTGAGGGCGCTGGTGAAGGCGGCGACCAGGTGGAGCGGGGTGTCGGCGCCGAGGTGGGCGCGCCAGATCACCGTGTCGGGGTCGCCGGGCAGGGAGGTGGTGACGAACCAGCTGCCTTGCCCCTGGACGGCGCGCTCGACACGGACGGGGCTGTCGGGGGACGAGGCCGAGACGTCGGAGTGTTCCAGCCAGCCGGCCGCGTACAGGATCTCGAAGGGATCACTCGCCGCCGCTTCGGGGGCGGGCTTGGTGAGGGCGTCGGTGAACGCGGCGAGGATCTCGACCGGGAGGCGCGCCCCGAACCGGGCGTACCAGGCGGGGTGTTCGTCGGTGGGGGCGTGGAGGATCGTCCACCACGGCTCGTCCGGGTCCGGGTACAGGCTCAGCTCGGCCTGCTGGTCGGGCCGGACCAGATGGATGATCGGGGAGAGCGGAGTGTGGTCGTAGCGCCATCCGCCGGCCTGGTGGAGGGCCACGGTGACCCAGCGCGGGTCCCCGCCCCCGGCCAGGCAGGGCGGGGTGACGAGGAGTTCGTCGGCCGCATCGTGAGGCAGGAAACGCATGCGGCTCACCTCCGTGCCACGGGCGTCGCGGCAGCGGAGGCCGTTGGGGCGGGTCGAGGTGCGACGGCTTCCAGACGAGGCGGGGTGCGTTGGGTCGTCGCGTGGATGGTGAGGATCACGGGGGCGTGCAGGGCCAGCTCGTTGAGTGCGTGCCATGCCTCTGCGTTGCGGGCGTCGATGAGGTCGTCGTATGCCTGTGTCCCCGGCCGGGCGGAGAGTGGCAGGTCGTCGAGGCGGGCGCGATAGTCCTCTTCGAAGGCGTCGAGCTGGTCGAGGGCGTGTTCGGCGTTCGCTAGGTGCCAAGGCCAGTGGGACTGGACGGCCCGGGCGGGGAGCTGCTGGAGCTGGACTTCGGCGGTGGAGATCAGCTCGCGGGCGAAGGGGCGGATCTGTGCGGCGGCGATCCAGGTGTCGGCGTCGCGGCGGGCGGCGCGCCGCCCGTAGGTCTCGTCGTCGTACGGCCAGCTGTCGGGGTCGGTGTGCTGGTCGGAGTAGGTGTCCCACGCGGCCAGGATCTGTTCGCCGGTGTGGAGGAACGCGGCGAGTTGGTCGAGGCGCTGCTGATGGATGACGCTCGGAGGTGAGGGTGGGGAGGCCACAGGGGGTCTTTCATCAGTCATCGGGTGCGGGCCGCCGAGGAGTTGGAGGCGCCGACGTGAGCCGAGGAGGGGGTGGTGTCCAGCCGCTGACGGCGTCGCGCGGCGCGGACCTGGGTCTGGATGTGCTTGAGGTGCTGCTGGTGAGCGTCGGCGACATCCGTGCCGGTCCGGCTGGTTCGCTCATGCTGGACGTCGTGGTGCCAGTTGTGCCGGCCCCAGCCGCGCAGCAGCGGTTCGGCGCTGGTCAAGGCGGCGATGAAGCCGGCGATGGTCTGCGCGGGGGCGTGTCCGTCGAGCCAGCCGCTCCAGACCGGGCGACCGTCGAAAGCGGACTCGGCGGCGTCGGCGGGGTACTCCCGGGTGCGGATCCGCCAGGAGAACGAGGAGGAGATCTCGTCGTCGTAGGGGCGGCTGTATTCAACGACCGCCCGTCGGTCGAGCGAGCGGGCCTCGAAGCCGGTTCCGTTCTCGCTCTGGCTGACGCTCCAGCCCGCTGTGTGGAATAGGTCCCACGGATCGGGCGGGTCCGCAGGGGCAGGGGTGAGGAGGGTGTCGGTGAGTCCGGCCAGGATCTCGGCCGGGACCTGTTGGGTGAACGAGGCATACCAACTACGGGAGTTGGGCGGGTCGACTGTCAGGCGCCACCAGCTGCTGGACGGGTTGAACTGGGGTGCGGCTTGCAGCCGGGCCTGCAAGTCGGGGCTGGTGACCTCAGTCTCGGGGGAAGCCGGGTCGGAGGTGATGGTCCAGCCGGCGGCGAGCAGGGCGTGGGTGACGTGGCGGGCGTCGCCGGGACCTGCGAGGTGCCGGGGGCTGGTGGAATGAAGGATCGTCGACTCGTGGTCGCGTCTGAAGCTGGCCAACTGCCGCTCGGTCACTGGCATACGCCGCTCCCACTTCCTTGACCGTGTCCCGTACGGGGCTCCAGCGCGCGCAGTGCGTTGTGCAGGGGTTGGCGCAGCTGGTCCACGGCGTCGGCGGCGTCGAAATACTCGCCTACCAGGCTGGCGACCGTCCGGTCCCAGGGGACAGCGGCGTGCTGGGCCAGGAGCCGGGAGACTTCGCGGAGGGGCAGAGCCAGCCGTGTGATGAGGCCGTGGTCGGCGTCGAGGAGCGGGCCTAGCAGCACGGCGGCTTCGGCCGGGTGGGGGCTGGTGTGCAGATGGGCGGTGAGCTGGCACAGGCTGTGAACAGCCCTGTGTATATCTTCGGCTGTCAGGGTGTCGTCGCAGGTCGGGGCAGTCATGAACCTCCTCGCAAAGGGGTCTCACTTGTGGGTGGGGTGAGGCTGCTGGTGGTCAGCGGCGTTGGCCCGCGGCCGTGGCGTGAGGACCTGCTGCGCGGCGCTGGTTTCGCGGGTGGGTGGTGGCGAAGCGGGCCCAGGTCGCGGCGCGGGCGGCGGCGACACGGGCCTGCTGCCAGGCGGTGAGCTGGGAGGGCAGGACCGACACGGACGTCGTGCGGACCCGGCTGGTGGGAGGGACGTGGCCGCGTGGACGCATCACCGGCTGCGGGTCGGCCAGCGCTGTGGCGAATGCCTCGATGAGGTGCAGTGGCGTGGTCGGGGTGAACACGGCGTCCCAGATCTGGCCGTGCTCGGTACGGGCACCGGCCCACCACACCGCCTGACCGCGCTCGTCCTGGCAGTACCGAAGCCAGCTGTTGTTGTCGGGGTGGACCGCCTCGTACGACTGGTCCTCGCCGCGCTCGCTCGTCCAGCCCTGCTGCTCCAGCGGTGCCCAGGCGTTGGGCGCGTGCGCGGCGCGGGGCTGGGTGAGGGCGTCGGTGACGCCGGCCACCATCTCCACCGGAGTCCGCCGCCCGAGCGTCGCGTGCCACGCCGGCGCTGTACCGGTGGCGTGGCCGGAGATGGTCCAGCCGCCGGGCTGGGTGTGCGGGTCGTATCCGATGCGGACGGTGCGGTCGGGGCTGTCGAAGACGACGGAGCCGCCGGAGCGGGAGGCATCCTTCCAGCCGGAGGCGCGCAGGAACTCGGTGACGTGCCCGAGGTTGCCGCCGCCGGCGAGATGGCGGGGTTCGATGAGGTAGTGCTGCTCGGCCTGCTCGCCCCCGGAGCGCCGGCCACCCCAGCTGGCCCACTGGTTTCGTCTCATCGGCGCCTCCGGACGACCATGGCGGAGGGGACCGGCTTCGGCGTGGTCGAGGGGGCCGGGGCCACGGTGGAGGCGAGGGCGTCGAGCACGTCGGTGTGCTCGTCCAAGTCCCCACCGACGCTGTGGAGTTCATTGGCGGCACGGCCGACGGCGAGCCAGACCTCGGGCGGGAGGATGCCCAGTTCGGAGGTGTGCTTGGCGAACCGGGAGCCGGTTTCCATCAGGTGGGTGACGTGGCCGAGGATGCCGACGTCGCGGTCGAGGACGGTGGCGAGGATGTGGGCGGCCTCACGCGGCGGTGCCTGGGCGAGGTACTGGCTGAGCTGGCCGATCTGGGCGGCGATGGCGCGGGCGAAGGGGACGGGGTCGAGGGACGGGTCGGTCACGGGCCTCCTGGCGACAGGGCGGGGGTCAGGTGTGGTGGCTGAGGCGGCGGGATTCATCCAGCGTGGCTTCCGGCCGGCCTCCGGCCAGCGGGCTGACGTGGCCGGGGTGGCGCACGATGCAGGCGCGCAGGTAGCGGCGGAAGAGGAAGACGGCCAGACGAGGCCGGCGCTCGGCGGTGATCGGCGGCGGTGTGGGGCGAGGGGATGTGCGGGGTACGGAAAGCTCCTGAACGGGGTGGTGCGTTGCACGTCGAGGCCGCGAGGGCGTGCGGCTCACCGCGCGCGGGTGGCTGGCGTGCGTCCGATGGGGTTCGGCGGCGGTGTGGCGGGGCTCGATCCGGTGACGCGGCGGTTGCGAACGTCGGCGATCCGGGCCTTGAGTAGCGCCTGCTCGTCCACATGAGTGTGTGGTGTCGGGGTGAGACGGGTGTAGGGCCCGCAGCCGTACAGCGGTGTTCCGATGGCCATTCGCGGCAGCGGATCGTCGCGGGCGAGGCTGCGGGTGAACGCAGTGACGATGCCGGGCGGGGTGCGGGTGCTGAAGGCGGCTGTCCACCAGCGGTACCCGTTGACGGTGCAGGCGGCGCGCCACGGTCTCGGCGCGCCGGGGTGAGCGGGGTCTTCTGCATTGAAGTGGACCAGGCCGTCCGGTGACACGGCCGAGGCCCCGGGACCGGTGGCCTGCTCGGTCCAGCCTGCCGCGTGCAACGGGTCGAGGACCGTCGGGTGGCCAGTGGACGGCGGCTGGAGCATGGCGTCGACCATGGCGGTGAGGTACTCGACGGGGATGTGCGCGCCAAGAAGGGCTGCCCAGTCCTGCCCGTGCGGGCTGGTTTCGTGCAGGGTCCAGGTCCAATCCGCGCGGCGGTTGAGGACGACATGGAGGCGTCCGTCGGGGCTGGCCAGGGCGGTGTGCTGGTCGATCGTGGACACGTTGCGCCAGCCGTGGCCGTACAGCAGCAGCTCGGTCAGGTGTTCCCAGTCGCCGCCGCCGGCGAGGTAGCCGGGCGCGGCCAGGACATACGGGACGGCATGCGGCGGACACTGGGGCACCGGGGGGTGGACTCCTTAAAGACGGGCCAAGGGCAGGGTGACTTAGCCACGCGTACGGCGGGGCCGGGCAGTCGCCGCGAGGGCAGCCGGTGCCGCTCGCTGGGTGCGGAGTTCCTCCGCGGTGCTGCGGTAGGCGGCTTGGTCGAAGAGATAGTCGGGGATGTGGACGACGTATCCGGCCGTGAGCAGTGGGGGGACGGCGCGGGTGGCCAGCCTTTTCTTCTCGTCCTCGCTGAGTGGCCCGGGGCCTCGTGCCAGACGTAGGTCGGGCCCGCGGTGCCTGCGGGCGAGACGGTCTTGCGTTCGAAGCCGATCCGGTCGAGCAGGGCGAGGAGCTGTTCCGGGGCGCCGGTGGGGGTGTCGGCGTGGACGGTGTGGGTCAAGGGCTTGCGGTAGATCTCGACGTCGGTGCCTTCGTCGTCGGCACGGTTGCCCATCGGGTGGATGCTCCTATGTCGGATTGGAGGGGCGGTCAGCGGCCCCGGCCGGGCGTGGCGGGGACGGGCTTGGCCGTGGCGCTGGGGGATGGAGCGGATGCCGGAATGCGAGCGGCCTGGTTGCGGATGTCTTCGAGCCGCTGGGTGTGGCGGGCCAGGCCGTTGACTGCGTCGATCAGCTGCTCGGCGGGGGCCGCAGGGTGTCCGGCGTCGGGAAGGCGGTCGTCCCAACCCGCCCAGAGGGACACCAGGATGTCGCGCAGGCGAGGCAGCACGCCGTCGCCAGGGGCGACGATCTCAGTGAGGATGGCGGCCAGTTCGTGGCCGTCACTGGGGTTGCGGGCGCGTTCGGCGAGTAGGTCCAGGTATCGGTGGGCGGCCTGCCGGTCCTCGTCCCGCGTGCTCAGGGTGTTGAGGTCGGGGTCGAGGTGGACGCTGTATCCGGCCTGCAACAGGGCCAGGGCCGCAGCGGTGGCACCGCGACGCCGTTCCTCGGCGGGCAGAGAGTGGGGCTGGCGGTGGTATGGGCCGCGCGGGCCAGGGGCGTCGAGGAACCCGCCGCCTCTCTGGAGGATGCTGGCCGCACGGTCGTCGCCGCCGATCGCGACGACGAGCTGGGTTCGCGGATCCCGCGTGATGGTCACGTAGGTATGGACGAAGAACACCGGCTCGTCGCCGGGCGCCTGGTTCGTCACCGACTTCGGTGCGCGGCCGGAGCCGGTGCGGCGGGCGCCTGGGCCAGCGCGGTGTCCGGCGCGGGCCGGCCGGATGAGCGGGACAGCAGGACGCCGACGCCAAGTTCGGACAGGCGGTCACCGGCCGCGCGGACGGACGCGGCCACGCGGAACGAGTCACCGTCGGACAGCACGAACATGTTCCGGTCCGCGTCGAAGGCGAAGCCGGCGCCGGTCAGGATCTGGGCGATGTCGGCCCGCTCGGGCTTGGCGACCACGAGGTCCTCGCCCGACCAGGTCATCACGACACGCTGAGCGTCGGCCCGGGCTGTGTCGAGGCGGGAGGCGTTGTCCCGTACCTGTGCCAGGGCCGCGTCGTAGTGGGACAGCAGACGCAGCCGGACGTGCTTGGCGGCGCGGAAGGGGTTGGCATCGACGGCGATGCCGTCCGGCTCGCGGACACCGCGGAACGCCTCGACGGGCAGGTCGTTGGGGGCCATGGCGGCGATGAGGAAGACGTCGTCGTGGCCCTTGCGGTCCATGACGAACAGCCGGGTGCCGTCGTCGGTGCGGGTCAGGACCGCGCAGTGGTCGACGGTGTGCTCGGCCACGGCAGCGGCCACCTGGTCCATGTCCCACACCTCGGCGGTGACATCGTCGTGGCCGGTGTTGGCGCCGAGGGGCGGGTGGTAGTGGTGGCTCCACTGGCCGGGCAGTTCGCCGGCGAGGACGGCGGCGAAGGAGGCGAGGGAGTCGTCAGGGGCGGGCAAAAGTCTCCTCGGAAGAGCGGGGGTGGTGGGTCACATGCGGCGGGCAGCGGCTGGCGGGCGGTGAACGGTCGGCGCGGGTGAGGGAACCGGACGGCGCGGTGCGGCGGCCAGCTGTGCTGCGGTGCTGTCGAGGTCTTGCTGGATGCCGTGCAGTCGGCCGGCGATCCACTCCAGGCGATGCCGGGCCGGGTCGAGTTGAGCCGAACCGTCCGGCCGGGCGAGACGGTGCGCGGTGTGCTCGACGACGCTGCGCACCGCCGCCAGCGGTCCGTCACTCTCGTCGCTCAGCTGCTTCAGCAGCGCCGAGAACTGGACGGCGGCCGTGGGGGCGGCGGGCGGCGGGGAAGGTGTGCGCGCTGCTGCGGCGGACCGTGTGGGGG
>NZ_LJBR01000386.1 GCF_001282115.1 Streptomyces sp. NRRL B-24085
ATATTTGCTCGCGTCCACTGTGTTAGTTCTGAGGCAACGACCGTGTCATTTCCGGTCTAGTTTCATAGTGTTTCGGTGGTCATAGCGTGAGGGAAACGCCCGGTTACATTCCGAACCCGGAAGCTAAGCCTTACAGTGCCGATGGTACTGCAGGGGGGACCCTGTGGGAGAGTAGGACACCGCCGAACTCCTTTTAGAGCTCTGGCTCTTGGGCACGCAGCCCAAGAGCCAGAGCTTTTTTGCGTTGAGGTAGGGTCAGGGAGCATCGTTGGCACGTTTCCCACAGGAGGCCCCCGGGTGGAGGTCCAGGAGACCCGCGTCCAGACGGACCGGGTCCTCACCATCCCCAACATCCTCAGCATGGCGCGGCTCGTCGGGGTACCGCTCTTCCTGTGGCTGATCCTCAGGCCCGAGTTCGGAGGGCCCAAGAGTGACACCTGGGCGTTGCTGGTACTGGCTCTGAGCGGGATCAGCGACTATCTGGACGGCAAGCTGGCCCGCCGGTGGAACCAGATCAGCAGCCTCGGCCGGCTGCTCGACCCCGCGGCTGACCGTCTCTACATTCTCTCGACTCTGGTCGGCCTCACCTGGCGCGAGATTCTGCCAATCTGGTTGACGGCTGCACTTCTCTTGCGGGAGCTGATGCTCCTGGTGATGGTGGGCATCCTCAGGCGTCACGGTTATCCGCCGCCGCAGGTGAACTTCCTCGGCAAGGCCGCCACCTTCAACCTGATGTACGCCTTCCCGCTGCTGCTGCTCAGTGACGGAACTGGATGGATCTCGTCACTCGCTGCTATTTTCGGATGGGCGTTCGCCGGATGGGGTACAACGCTGTACTGGTGGGCAGGAGTGCTCTATGTGGTCCAAGTCCGCCGCCTGGTCCGTGCGGACGCTGAGGCCGACTGAACTCGCCCATTGGCACGGCCGTAGCGGCTCGATGGCCCCCGACGGAAAAGTGCGGGACAATCTGGACGGGTGAAGTCGGCTAGACCGTCATCTCTCAAGGAGGACGCTTCCGACATGAAGGCCGTCGTGATGGCCGGAGGCGAAGGCACACGCCTTCGTCCCATGACCTCGAGCATGCCCAAGCCGCTCCTGCCGGTGGCAAACCGGCCGATCATGGAGCACGTTCTGCGGCTGCTCAAAAGGCATGGGCTCAACGAGACCGTCGTCACCGTCCAGTTCCTGGCCTCACTGGTCAAGAACTACTTCGGTGACGGTGAAGAGCTCGGAATGGAGCTCTCCTATGCCAACGAGGAGAAGCCACTCGGTACCGCCGGAAGCGTCAAGAACGCCGAAGAGGCGTTGAAGGACGATGCTTTCCTCGTCATCTCCGGTGATGCCCTGACCGACTTCGACCTCACCGAGCTCATCAACTTCCACAAGGAAAAGGGCGCGCTGGTCACCGTCTGCCTGACGCGTGTACCCAATCCGCTCGAATTCGGCATCACCATCGTCGACGAGGAAGGCAAGGTCGAGCGCTTCCTGGAGAAGCCGACCTGGGGCCAGGTCTTCTCGGACACCGTGAACACGGGCATCTATGTCATGGAGCCCGAGGTCTTCGACTACGTCGACCCCGATGTGCCCGTGGACTGGTCGGGCGATGTCTTCCCGCAGTTGATGAAGGAAGGCAAGCCGATCTACGGCTATGTCGCGGAGGGCTACTGGGAGGACGTCGGCACCCACGAGAGCTATGTGAAGGCGCAGGCCGACGTCCTGGAAGGCAAGGTCGACGTCGAGATCGACGGCTTCGAGCTCTCCCCGGGCGTATGGGTGGCCGAGGGTGCCGAGGTGCATCCCGACGCCGTGCTCCGTGGCCCGCTGTACATCGGTGACTACGCCAAGGTCGAGGCCGGCGCCGAGATCCGGGAGCACACCGTCGTCGGCTCGAACGTGGTCGTGAAGAGCGGGGCGTTCCTGCACAAGGCCGTCGTGCACGACAACGTGTACGTCGGGCAGCAGAGCAATCTGCGCGGCTGTGTCGTCGGGAAGAACACCGACATCATGCGGGCGGCTCGTATCGAGGACGGCGCGGTCATCGGTGACGAGTGCCTCGTCGGCGAAGAATCGATCATTCAGGGGAATGTGCGGGTCTACCCGTTCAAGACCATCGAAGCCGGTGCCTTCGTCAACACCTCGGTCATCTGGGAGTCCAGGGGCCAGGCGCATCTCTTCGGCGCCCGTGGTGTCTCCGGCATCCTCAACGTCGAGATCACCCCGGAGCTCGCGGTCCGACTGGCCGGTGCGTATGCGACGACCCTCAAGAAGGGGTCGACCGTCACCACCGCCCGCGACCACTCCCGTGGCGCGCGAGCACTGAAGCGGGCCGTCATCTCCGCTCTCCAGGCCAGCGCCATCGACGTACGCGACCTGGAGAACGTACCGCTGCCCGTCGCGCGGCAGCAGACCGCGCGGGGGAGCGCCGGCGGGATCATGATCCGGACCACGCCCGGGGTGCCGGACTCCGTGGACATCATGTTCTTCGACGGGCGGGGTGCGGACCTCTCCCAGGGCAGTCAGCGCAAGCTGGACCGGGTGTTCGCGCGGCAGGAGTACCGGCGCGCGTTCCCCGGTGAGATCGGGGACCTGCACTTCCCCTCCAGCGTCTTCGACTCGTACACCGGTTCGCTGCTGCGGAACGTCGACATCACCGGGATCTCCGAGTCCGGGCTGAAGGTCGTCGTGGACGCGTCCAACGGAAGTGCCGGACTGGTGCTGCCGAGTCTGCTCGGGAAGCTCGGGGTGGACTCGCTGACCATCAACCCGGGGCTCGACGAGTCCAGGCCGACCGAGACGGCGGACGCCCGGCGGTCGGGGCTGGTGCGGCTGGGCGAGATCGTCGCGTCCGCGCGGGCCGCGTTCGGTGTGCGGTTCGACCCCGTGGGTGAGCGGCTGTCCCTGGTGGACGAGAAGGGCCGGATCATCGAGGACGACCGGGCACTGCTCGTCATGCTCGACCTGGTCGCCGCCGAGCGGCGCAGCGGCCGGGTGGCGCTGCCGGTGACCACTACGCGGATCGCCGAGCAGGTGGCGGCGTACCACGGGACGCAGGTCGAGTGGACGACCACCTCGCCCGACGACCTCACCCGGGTCGGACGCGACGACTCGACGATCTTCGGCGGTGACGGCAAGGGCGCCTTCATCATCCCGGAGTTCAGCAGTGTCTTCGACGGCACGGCGGCCTTCGTACGGCTGATCGGGCTGGTGGCGCGGACGCAGCTCACGCTCAGCCAGATCGACGCGCGGATTCCGCGGGCGCACGTCCTCAAGCGGGATCTGGCGACTCCGTGGGCCGTCAAGGGGCTGGTGATGCGCAGGGTCGTGGAGGCGGCGGGCGATCGCTTCGTCGACACGACCGACGGCGTCCGGGTCGTCGAGACCGACGGGCGCTGGGTGATGGTGCTGCCGGACCCGGCGGAGGCGGTCACCCATCTGTGGGCCGAGGGGCCGGACGACGCGTCCGCGCAGGCCCTGCTGGACGAGTGGGCGGCGGTCGTGGACAGCGCCGGCCGCTGAGCCGCCCCACGCGCGCGTGCCGGACAAGTCTCCCCAACGGGGCCTGTCCGGCACGCCGATGGGGCCATTCGGAGGTAGGGGCCGCGACGTGCGACGATGTGCGGCATGCCGCAGCAGCCCCCCATTCGGAGCACCCCCACGCGCCCGCCGCGCCCGGACGCCTCCATGTCGCTGCTCACCAACGTCATGGACCACAGCCTCGACGACGGGTACGCCGAAGCCGCTGCCCGCAAGAAGGCCGCAGGTGACGGCGGGCTGCCCAAGACGTTGCGGGCGAGGCTGGGGCTCGCCCTGGGCCTGGTGCTCGCCGCCCTCGTGGTCACCGTGGGGGCGGCGCAGGCGCGGGTGGCCGCCCCGGTCGTGGCCAAGGAGCGCGAGGAGCTCATCGACCGCATCGACCGCGAGACCGAGACGGCGGACAGGCTCGAGGAGAGCGTCGACCGACTCCGCGACGACGTGGGCGCCCGGCAGCGCGAGGCCCTCAAGCAGAGTGGCGACAGTGGCCAGGCCGATCTCGTGGGCATCCTGTCGGGCGCCGTGGAGGTGCACGGCCCGGGCGTGAAGCTGGTCGTGAACGACGCCAAGGAGGCGGGCACGGGCGGCGGCGACGGGAACCCGCGGGAGACCTCGGGGTTCTCCGACACCGGACGGGTCCGCGACCGGGACATGCAGCGGGTCGTGAACGGACTGTGGGAGTCGGGCGCCGAGGCCGTCTCCATCAACGGACAGCGGCTGACCGCCCTGTCGGCGATCAGGGCCGCGGGTGACGCGATACTGGTCGACAACAAGCCGCTGGTCCCGCCGTATACGGTGCTTGCCGTGGGGGACGGGAAGCGGCTGAGCACCAGGTTCCAGGACAGTGCCGACGGGCTGTATCTGCACGCCCTGGAAGAGAACTACGGCATCCGGACCGCCATCTCCGTGGAGGACGACCTCCGGCTGCCCGCCGCACCGAGTGTGATCGTACGTACAGCAGAGCCGAGAACTGAGAAGGGCACATCGTGATCGCCGTACTGGGCCTCGTCGTGGGAGTCGTGGCCGGCCTGTTGGTCCGGCCTGAGGTTCCGGCGGTTGTCGAGCCTTATCTGCCGATCGCCGTGGTGGCTGCGCTCGACGCCGTCTTCGGGGGGTTGCGGGCCATGCTCGACGGCATCTTCGACGACAAGGTCTTCGTCGTGTCGTTCCTGTCGAACGTGGTCGTGGCCGCGCTGATCGTGTTCCTGGGCGACAAGTTGGGCGTGGGCGCCCAGTTGTCGACCGGTGTCGTCGTGGTGCTCGGCATCCGGATCTTCTCCAACGCCGCGGCGATCCGCCGGCACGTCTTCCGGGCGTGAGGCCGATGAGCGAGCAGGAGGAGACGCCCGGGGGCGGGCTGCGCAGGGAACTGCCGGAGGAACGCCCGGCGGTGCCCGCCCAGGAGACCGAGAAGCCGGGCACCCCGGCAGAGGAGGCCGGGCTGACCGGCCGTCAGCGGCTGGTGAAGGGGCTGTGGCCGCCGCGCGTGACGCGGGCCCAACTCATCGTCGCGGTGCTGCTGTTCGGCCTCGGATTCGGTCTCGCGGTCCAGGTGGCGTCGAACAGTGACAGCGACAGCGCGCTGCGCGGGGCGCGACAGGAAGATCTTGTACGCATCCTCGATGAACTGGACGACCGTACTCAGCGTCTTGAAGACGAGAAGCAGGGCCTCGAGAAGCAGCGGGACGAGCTGGAGAACAGCTCCGACCAGGCCGAGGAGGCCCGCAAGCAGACGGTCGAGAAGGAGCGGCAACTCGGCATCCTGGCGGGCACGGTGGCCGCCCAGGGGCCGGGCATCACGATGACGATCGAGGACACCAAGGGGACGGTCGAGGCGGACATGCTGCTCGACGCGGTCCAGGAGCTGCGGGCGGCCGGGGCGGAGGCGATCCAGGTGAACGGCGTCCGGGTCGTCGCCAACACGTATCTGTCGGATTCCGGCAAGAGCGTGAGCGTCGACGGGAACAAGATCACCGCGCCGTTTCGTTTCAAGGTCATCGGCAATCCGCAGGACCTCGAACCGGCGCTGAACATCCCTGGAGGCGTGGTGCAGACTCTTGAGAAGGAGCAGGCCACCGTTGCCGTCGAGCGGTCCGACAAGATCGTCGTGGACGCCTTGCGAGCAGCGAAGCAGCCTGACTACGCTCGGTCGTCCTCCCAGTGAACCGGGGGTGCATGGGGGGCATCCGGCCAGGGCATGAGGTTGCGGGGGGTCGGCGCACCGATTGGGTGGTGCGTGGTGGAAACTGTCTGGTGGAAACGGACGTTGTGAGGATGTCCGGGTCGACCGGTGTGTTCAATCAGGGTTCGTCCTGCCCCACGGGCGGGTCTGTTTCGGTCAAGGGGAATCGCCCGTGAAGTTGTTTCAGAAGTTGTTCGGCAAGAGCGCGCGAGAAGGTAGCGAGAACGCCACCGCTCGTCATCGCGCACAGCCCGACGCCGAGGGTCAGCGCCCGCTGTTCCGGGACCAGGTCGCCGGTCAGGGTGGTGACGTTTCTGGAGGTCAGGGCGTGCCGTCTGTTGACCCTGCCCAGTCCGGCGGCATAGGTTTCGGGCAGCCGTCAACCTCAAGTACGGGTGGAGGGTTTTCCCCTATGTCGGCCCTGGTGTGTACGAGGTGCGGTAACCGCAACGCGGAGAACAGCCGCTTCTGCTCCAACTGCGGCGCCCCGCTGCGGGCCGGAGCCGTGCCCGAGCGCCCCTCGGAGACGACCTCCACCATCTCCATCTCGGGACTCGAGGCCTACGACTCCGAGGTCACCGGCCAGACGCAGATGCCCGCGCTCTCGCCGGAGGCGCAGGCTGCTGTCGACGCGCTCCCGCTGGGCTCCGCACTCCTGGTGGTGCGCCGCGGACCGAACTCGGGCAGCCGCTTCCTCCTGGACGGCGAGCTGACCACGGCCGGCCGGCACCCGCAGAGCGACATCTTCCTCGACGACGTCACGGTCTCGCGCCGGCACGTGGAGTTCCGCCGCGGTCAGGACGGTTCGTTCACGGTGTCCGACGTGGGCAGCCTCAACGGCACGTACGTCAACCGCGAGCGGATCGACTCGGTCGCCCTGAACAACGGCGACGAGGTGCAGATCGGCAAGTACCGCCTGGTGTTCTACGCGAGCCAGCGGGGCTACTGACCCTCCCAGGGAAGGTCCATGCTTCAAACACCGAGCGGCGGTGCCGGACACGGCACCGCCGCCACGGACAGTGGGCTGATGAGCATCGGCACGGTGCTGAACGTGCTGCGCGACGAGTTTCCCGAGGTCACGATCTCCAAGATCCGTTTCCTGGAGTCCGAGGGCCTCATCGAGCCGCAGCGGACCCCCTCCGGGTACCGCAAGTTCAGCAACCGGGACGTGGAGCGTCTCGGCCACGTCCTGAGGATGCAGCGGGACCACTATCTGCCGCTCAAGGTGATCCGGGAGCACCTGGACGCCATGGAGCGCGGTGAGGCCGTCGCGCTGCCCACGGTGGGCCGCCAGCGGGACGGAGAAACGGTCCTGGAGGTCTCCGAGGGCCCGACCGCGGCCAGGATCGGGCGGGCCGAGCTGCTCGCCGCCGCCGAGATCGGCGAGACGGAGCTGGTGGAGTGGGAGTCGTACGGGCTCATCACGCCGCTGCCGGACGGGGCCTACGACGCCGAGGCGGTGACCGTGGCCGCGCTCGTCGTCGAACTCGGGCGGTTCGGGATCGAGCCGCGGCACCTGCGGGCCATGAAGGCGGCCGCCGACCGTGAGGCCGGACTCGTGGACCAGGTGGTGGCCCCGCTCAAGCGCCACCGCAACCCGCAGACCCGCGCACACGCGCAAGCCCGCGCCAAGGAACTCGCGGGGCTCACGGTGAAGCTGCACGCGGCACTTGTGCAGACCGCGCTCGGCGTACGCCTGCCCTGAGGGCGAGAGGGCCCCGGATCGTCACCCGTTTCCTGCCCGACTACCCAAACGTCCCGGGCACGGCCTAGGGTTGCTGTGTGAACGAGCTCGATGTCGTAGGTGTCCGGGTCGAAATGCCCTCCAACCAACCGATCGTGCTCCTGCGTGAAGTGGGAGGCGACCGCTACCTCCCCATCTGGATCGGGCCCGGGGAGGCGACGGCGATCGCCTTCGCGCAGCAGGGCATGGCCCCCGCACGACCACTGACCCACGACCTGTTCAAGGACGTGCTGGAGGCGGTCGGCCAGGAGCTCACCGAAGTGCGCATCACGGACCTGCGTGAGGGCGTCTTCTACGCGGAGCTGGTCTTCGCCAGCGGGGTCGAGGTGAGCGCGCGGCCGTCCGACGCCATAGCGCTGGCCCTGCGCACCGGAACGCCGATCTACGGCAGCGACGGCGTGCTCGACGACGCCGGCATCGCGATCCCGGACGAGCAGGAGGACGAAGTGGAGAAGTTCCGCGAGTTCCTCGACCAGATCTCCCCCGAGGACTTCGGCACCAGCAGTCAGTGAGGGGTACCCGGCCGGGCCGGCGGATCAGTGGTCCGTGACGGTCCGGCCGTGTCCGGTCGTCACCGAAATGCCGGCATTTGCCACCGGCGCGTGAGAGCGTCCTACGGCCCGCTCGGAGCGCATTCGGCTAGCCTTTCCCCGCGGTGGGGCACGGGAAACCACTCCTTGGGTGATTATCACTCGGCGTGCCGAGTGTGGCGATCGTTGACGCACCCCTGGTGACTGCCTACCGTCGAGAAGGCAGGTCAAGGACGGAGGTCGGCGTGAGAAGCAGCGGCGACGGTACGGCTGGGGGTGCCCCCGGACGGAGTCTCGGGGCGAGCGGTCCGTACCCGCTTCACACCAGCGCGGCCGACCATTCTGCTCCGCAGCGACCGGCGGCCGTGCCGAGCAGCGGAGGGGCGACGTCCATGGCGTCCGAGCAGATCGGCTACCGCGGTCCCACGGCCTGCGCGGCCGCCGGCATCACGTACCGGCAACTGGACTACTGGGCGCGCACCGGGCTGGTGGAGCCGAGCGTGCGGCCCGCCTACGGGTCGGGGACGCAGCGGCTCTACAGCTTCCGGGACGTCGTCGTCCTGAAGATCGTCAAGCGGTTCCTCGACACCGGTGTGTCGCTGCAGAACATCCGCACCACGGTCCAGCACCTGCGGGAGCGCGGATTCCAGGACCTGGAGCGCATGACGCTCATGAGCGACGGGGCCACGGTCTACGAGTGCACCTCGCCCGACGAGGTCCACGCGCTGCTCCAGGGCGGGCAGGGGATCTTCGGGATCGCCGTCGGCGTGGTGTGGCGGGACGTCGAGAGCGCCCTGTCGCAACTGCACGGGGAGCGCATCGACACCGGGGAGACGCTCGTCGGGCACAACCCCGCGGACGAGCTGGCCAGGCGCCGCAACCGGGCGGTCTGAAACCGGCCGCTGTCTGCGGCGGGGCATTGTCAGTGGCGTAGGGCAGCATCGGACATGTGAGAAAAGCGCCCACGATCCTGCATCTCGACATGGATGCCTTCTACGCCTCGGCGGAGCAGGCGTCCAAGCCGAGTCTGCGCGGGAAGGCCGTCGTCGTGGGTGGGCTGGGGCCGCGGGGTGTGGTGGCCACCGCGTCCTACGAGGCCCGGGTGTTCGGGGTGCACTCGGCGATGCCCATGGCCCAGGCGAGACGGCTCGCGCCGAACGCCGCGTATCTCGTGCCGCGCTTCGGGTTCTACAAGGCGATCAGCGAGCAGGTGATGGGGCTGCTGCGGGAGCTGTCGCCGCTCGTGGAGCCGCTGAGCCTGGACGAGGCGTTCGTGGATCTGGAGGCCGGGGGAGCGGCCTGGGACGAGGCGTCGGCGCGACTGGTCGGGGCGCAGCTGCGGGCCGACATACGGGCCGTCACGGGGCTCACGGGGTCGGTGGGGCTGGCCGCGTCGAAGATGCTCGCGAAGATCGCCTCCGAGCAGGCCAAGCCGGACGGGCTGGTGGTGATCGAGCCGGGCACCGAGCGGGCGATGCTCGGGCCGATGTCGGTGCGGACCCTGCCCGGGGTGGGGCCGGCGACCGGGGACCATCTGCGGCGGGCCGGGATCCACACGGTCGACGAGATCGTCGAGGCGGGGGAGGACGAGCTCGTACGGCTGCTCGGGAAGGCGCACGGGCACGGGCTGTACGCGATGGCGCTGGCGCGGGACGAGCGGGCCGTGGTGGCGGAGCGGGAGGCCAAGTCGGTGTCCGTGGAGGACACCTACGACGTGGACATCCATGACCGGGTGCGGGTGGGGCTCGAGGTGCAGCGGCTTGCCGACCGGTGTGTGCGGAGGCTGCGGGAAGCCGGGTTGTCGGGGCGGACCATCGTGCTGAAGGTGCGGCGGTACGACTTCTCGACGCTGACGCGGTCGGAGACCTTGCGGGGGCCCACGGATGATCCGGCGGTGGTGCGGGAGGCCGCCCTGCGGCTGCTGGAGGGCGTCGACTCGACGGGGGGTCTGCGGTTGCTGGGGGTGGGGGTGTCCGGGCTTGCCGACTTCACCCAGGAGGACCT
>NZ_LJBR01000387.1 GCF_001282115.1 Streptomyces sp. NRRL B-24085
GGGCGGGGCCCGCGCAGTCGCCGGGCTTCATGGCCCGGCGGACCGTCATGACCTGTTCGCGCGGCACGTCCCGGACGAACTCGCGGACGTAGCCGTCGGCCGGGGAGCCGACGATCTCCTCCGGGGTGCCGAGCTGGACGACCTTGCCGTCGCGCATCAGGGCGATCCGGTCGCCGAGCTTCAGCGCCTCGCTCAGGTCGTGCGTGATGAAGACCATCGTGCGGCCCTCCTCGCGGTGCAGGCGGACGACCTCCTCCTGCATGTCCCGCCGGATCAACGGGTCGAGGGCGCTGAACGGCTCGTCGAACAGGAGGACCTGCGGGTCCACCGCGAGCGCCCGCGCGAGGCCGACGCGCTGCTGCTGGCCGCCGGAGAGCTGGGACGGCTTGCGCTGCTCCATGCCCTCCAGGCCGACCTTGGCGACGACCTCGGCGGCCCGCGCCCGGCGCTCGGCCTTGCCGACGCCCTGGATCTCCAGGCCGTAGGCGACGTTGTCGAGGACCGTGCGGTGCGGGAGCAGGCCGAAGTGCTGGAACACCATCGCGGCGCGGTGCCGGCGCAGTTCGCGCAGCCGGGCCTTGTCCATCGCGCGGACGTCCTCGCCGTCGATGCAGATCGTGCCGGCCGTCGGTTCGATGAGCCGGGTCAGACAGCGCACCAGCGTGGACTTGCCGGAGCCGGACAGGCCCATGACGACGAAGACCTCGCCCTTGCGGACGTCGAAGCTCACGTCACGGACGGCGGCCGTGCAGCCGGTCTGCGCGCGCAGGTCGGCGGGGGCCAGGGCGGACAGTTCGGCGTCCTCGGGGACACGGTCCGCCTTGGGGCCGAAGACCTTCCACAGCCCGTCGACGGAGAACACGGCGTTGTCCGCGGTCGGCGGCTTCTCCATGGTCGCGGTCGTACTCATCACGCACCACCTCCCAGCAGGTCCACGGCTTTCTCACCGACCATGAGCACCCCGATCATCGGGTTCACGGCGGTCATGGTCGGGAACACGGACGCGTCCGCGATGCGGATGCCGTCCAGGCCGCGGATCCGCAACTCGGGGTCGACCACGGCCAGTTCGTCGTCGACGGCACCCATCCGGCAGGTGCCCGCCGGGTGGTACACGGTGTGCGCGACCTTGCGCGCGTACTCGCTCAGCTCCTCGTCACCGGTGACGTCGGGGCCGGGGCACACCTCGCGCTTCAGCCAGTCGGCCAGCGGTTCGGTCCGCGCGATCTCGCGGGCGATCCTGATGCCGTCGACGAGGGTGCGGGCGTCGTAGTCGTCCTCGTCGGTGAAGTAGCGGAAGTCGAGGGCGGGCTTGACCTCCGGGTCCGCGCTGGTCAGGTACAGGCGGCCGCGGCTCTTCGGCTTGGGGATGTTCGGGGTCATCGAGACGCCGTACGCCGGGCGTTCGTAGCCGAGGCGCTCCGGGTTGTCGGTGAAGGGGACCTGGTAGAAGTGGAACATCAGGTCCGGGCCCGGGTGTTCGGGGTCGCGGCGCACGAACAGGCCCGCGTCGGAGTCCATCGCGGAGTTCTCGGGGATCGGACCGTCCGTCTCCCAGACGATGACCGACTCGGGGTGGTCGAGGAGGTTCTCGCCGACGCCCGGCAGGTCGTGGACGACCGGGATGCCGAGGGCTTCGAGGTCCTTGCGGGGGCCGATGCCGGAGTGGAGCAGCAGGCGGGGCGAGTCGACGGCGCCCGCGCACAGGACGACCTCGCGGCGGGCCCTGATCAGGGTCTCCCGGCCGTCCTTGGAGCGCACGTGCACGCCCTGCGCGCGCGTGCCGTCCAGTTCCAGCTTGTACGCCCAGGTCTCCAGCAGGATGGTGAGGTTGGCCCGCTCGTCCATGACGGGGTGCAGATACGCCACCGACGCCGAGGAGCGCTTGTTGTTCTCGGGGTGGTAGGCCAGGTCGAAGAAGCCGACGCCGTCGTCGAAGGGCTTCTTGTTGAAGCCCTCGACGCGCGGGACGTCGAGCGCCTTCTGGGCCGCGTCGACGAAGTCGCGGGCGATGGCGTTCCGGTCCTTCTCGTCGACCGGGACGATGTTGTTCTTCAGCCGGGCGTAGTACGCCTCCATCGGGACCGCGCCCCAGCCCTTGGCGCCGGCCTCCTCCCACTCGTCCCAGTCGGACGGCAGCGGCTTGAAGGCGATCAGGGTGTTGTGGGAGGAGCAGCCGCCGAGGACCCGGGCGCGGCTGTGCCGGATGTGGGAGTTGCCGCGCGGCTGCTCGGTGGTCGGGTAGTCGTAGTCGAGCTCGCCGCCGAGCAGGCCCATCCAGCGGCGCAGGGTGAGGACGTCGTCCCGGCCGACGTCACTGGGGCCGCCCTCGATGACGGCGACGGTGACATCGGGGTTCTCGGTGAGGCGGGAGGCTATGACGGAACCTGCTGTCCCGCCGCCTATGACGACGTAGTCGTACTCCTGTTTGGACTCGGACATGGGGGTACTCCAGGGAAGTCTTGAGAGAGAGGGGAGGGAGCGAGTGGGGTCAGCCCGCGAACCAGCGGACCGGCTTGGGCGCCAGGTTCTGGTAGACGTGCTTGCTCTCGCGGTACTCGGCGAGGCCGGCGGGGCCGAGCTCGCGGCCCACCCCGCTCTTGCCGAAACCGCCCCACTCCGCCTGCGGGAGGTAGGGGTGGAAGTCGTTGATCCAGACGGTGCCGTGGCGCAGCCGCCCTGCGACGCGGCGGGCGCGTCCGGCGTCGGCGGTCCAGACGGCACCGGCGAGGCCGTACTCGGTGTCGTTGGCGAGGGCGATCGCCTCGTCCTCGGTGCGGAAGGTCTCGACGGTGAGGACCGGTCCGAAGACCTCCTCCCGCACGACCCGCATCTCGCGGTGGCAGCGGTCGAGGACGGTGGGCTCGTAGAAGTAGCCGTCGGCGGGCCGCTCGGGCGACGGCTCGGGGCGCTGGCCGCCGGAGCGCAGCACCGCGCCCTCGGCGAGCGCGGAGGCGACGTAGGACTCGACCTTGGCGCGCTGCTGTTCGGAGACCAGCGGCCCGCACTCGACGCCGTCCTCGGTGCCGCGGCCGAGGCGGATCTTCGCGGCCCGGCGGGCGAGTTCGGCGACGAACCGGTCCCGGACGGACTCCTCGACGATGAGGCGGCCGCCCGCGGAGCAGACCTGGCCGCTGTGGATGAAGGCGGCGTTGAGGGCCTGGTCGACGGCGGTGTCGAAGCCCTCGGGGGTGGCGCAGGCGTCGGCGAAGACCACGTTGGGGTTCTTGCCGCCGAGTTCGAGGGCGACCTTCTTGACCGAGACGGCGGCCGCCTGGGCGACCTTGGTGCCGCTGACCAGGCCGCCGGTGAAGGAGACCAGGTCGACGTCGGGGTGTTCGGCGAGCCGGGCGCCGACGGTGTGGCCGGGGCCGGTCACGATGTTGGCGACCCCGTCCGGCAGTCCGGCCTCGGCCAGCAGCTCGATGAGCGCGATGGTCGTCATCGGGGTGATCTCGCTCGGCTTGACCACGAAGGTGTTGCCGGCCGCGAGCGCCGGGGCGATCTTCCAACTGGCCTGGAGGAGCGGGTAGTTCCAGGGGGTGATCAGCGCGCACACGCCGACGGGTTCGTGCACGACGACACTGTGGACGTCCGTCGAGCCGGCGTCGACGACCCGGCCGGGAGCCTCACCGGCGACCAGGTCGGCGAAGTAGCGGAAGGCGTCGGCGACACAGTCGATGTCGACCCTGCCCTCCTCCACCGTCTTGCCCGCGTCCCGGCTCTCCAGGAGGCCGAGTTCTTCGCGGTCGCGTACGAGAAGATCGGCGACGCGGCGCAGCAGCGCGGCGCGTTCGGCGACGGGAGTGAGCGGCCAGGGGCCCTGTCCTGAGTCGAAGGCCCGGCGGGCGGCGTCGACCGCCAGGTCGGTGTCCTTCTCGTCCCCCTCGGCGACCACGGCGAACGGCCGCGCGTCGGCGGGGTCGAGGATCTCGCGGGTGGCTCCGGAGACGGCTGCGCGCCATTCGCCGCCCGCGTGGATGGTGTGCGGCTCCCGCCGCGCGTGCTGTCCGGCCATGATCGGTGTTGCCTTCCGTTCCTGTTCGGTTCCCCTGTGTCACACGGGTGTCACTGACGGGGACCGTCGTCGCATGCCCCAGCGCCTCGATTGCATGCGCAATCGATGGCCGAAAGTGCGCTGGCTCACTGAAATTGCGGACAAACAGGGCGGAAAGCCACACGGCGGGTGCGGCCGGGCGCCGACTCAGTCGATCGACGCCAGGTCGCAGGTGTAGGAGGCGCAGAAGCCGGAGAGAGCGGTCGTCAGCAGTTCCAGTTCGTCCTCGCCGCCGTCCTTCTCCAGTCCGTACACGGCGACCGCGTAGATGAGGCCGTCCTGGGCGACGAACCGCTCGTCGTAGACGTGCCAGGGGCCGACGTCCGGCTCGCCGCTGAGCGAGTCGGCCCGGTACTCCAGGCGTTCGCCGGTGAACCCGGCCTCCTGGACGGGCTGGAGGCCGAGCTTCTCGAAGCCGTCCGGCTTGGGGGTGTCCGCGGAGAGGTACAGCTCGAAGGACGCCTCCGGGGACTCCTCCGCGACCTGGTACACCTGGATTCTCCGCTTGCCGTCCGAGCTGCGGTAGTTGACCACGTCGATGCCGTACTGGGACGCCTTGGCGGTGCGCGACCAGCCCAGGGGCCGTGCGATGCGGAAGCCCTCCTGGTCCTCGTACAGCTCGTATCCGGCGGGGAGTTGCGGTGTCGAGGCGAGCGGGGAGGGGGTGTCCTCGGTCGGTGACGGGGTCGGCGACTCCTCGGGGCCGCTCTGCTGCGAGACGACCGGGGTGGGCGTCGGGCTGGGACCGTCGGCCTTGTGGTCCTCGTCGCCGCCGACGACCAGCGTCAGCACCAGGGTCACGGCGACACCGACGGCGACGACACCGCCGAGCGCGGACCACAGGAGACGGCGGTTCGTCCCGGCCCCGGGCCCCGGATCGGTCGTTGGGCCCGCCGTCGACCAGGCGGCCCCGGACCACTCGGCCGACGGGGCGGATCCGCCCCCGAGCTGCTCGGCCGAGGACCAGCCGCCGCCGGCGGTGCCGGGTCCGTGCCAGGTGCTGCCGTCACCGGCGGCGGGCCAGCCCGCGGGAGGGG
>NZ_LJBR01000388.1 GCF_001282115.1 Streptomyces sp. NRRL B-24085
GCACGGAGGGAAGGGGCGGTGAGGGCGGCGGCGGGTCGTGGCCCTCACCGGGTCCGCCGGGTCCGCCGGGTCCTCCGGGTCCACCGCATCCTCCCGGTCCTCCCGGTCCTCCCGGTCCTCCCGGTCCACCCGGACCTCCCAGTCCACGCCCGCCAGGTCAACGCCGGGCCCGCCGGTGACCCTCGCACCACCTGCCCCTTGCCTGTCTTCGTGCCCACCCCGGGCCCTCCGCGGCCCTTCTCCGCCGCCCCCCACATCCGTACGCATCCATCCACCCAGGGAGATCCCTTGAACAGCCACCGAAAACCCCGTACCCCCAGCCCGCTCACCCGGCGTGCCGTCCGTGTGGGGCTGTTCGCCGCCGGTGTCGCCGGTGTGGCGACCGCCGTGCCGGCGCAGGCGGCCACCGGCGGGACGGCCGCCAAGGTCGCCGTCGCGTCGGACCATGTCTTCAGCCACGCCGACCGCCGCGACCACACCGAGGAGAAGGACTCGTTCACCATCCGGCAGTTCGGGAAGGTGAATGCCGCATCCGTGCGCAACCAGGCCAACGCGGTCTCGGCGGGCTGCACCGCCGACGACGCCTGCCGGTCGGTCGCACTGTCCTTCCAGATCGTCACCGTCGCGGGCGAGCACACCCGCCTGAACGCGGTGAACCTCAGCGACGCCACCAACAAGAGCTGCACCGGCTGCCAGACCCTGGCCGGCGCCTACCAGTTCGTGGTCTCCACGCCCGCCCCGCTCACCCTCGACTCCGCCCACCGCCGACAGCTCGACGACATCCACCGCCGGCTGGACGCCCTGACCCGCTCCGACATCCCCGCGACCGACCTGCGCACCCGGGCGGACTCGCTCGCCGCCGAGGTCGACGCCGTCCTCAAGGACGCCGTGGCCCACGCGCCGAAGGGCGACGCGCGGCAGGACGTCACCATGCGCCGCCACCTGGACGGCTGGCCCGGCCGCTGACCCGGCCGGCGGTCCGGCCCGCGGAAGCCACCGCCGGCCGGACCGCCGCGCGGAGACCGTTGACATCGGCAGAACCTCGGCGCAGACTCGGCTCACTCAAGTGAAAGAAACTTCACCACGCGAACACGAGTTGATGTGCGCGCCCCGCCACCAGGTCTCCGAAGGGAACGCCCGATGCGTACCACCGTCGGCATCATCGGAGCCGGCCCCGCCGGCCTCCTCCTCGCCCGGCTCCTCCACCGCGCCGGCATCGACTCGGTCGTCCTGGAGAGCCGCGACCGCTCCTACGTCGAGCAGCGCCAGCGCGCCGGGATCCTGGAGCAGGGCACGGTCGACGTGCTGCGCGCGGCCGGCGCCGGGGAGCGCATGGACCGCGAGGGACTCCCGCACGACGGCATCGAACTGCGCTACGACAGGAAGCGCCACCGCGTCGACTTCCCCGCCCTCACCGGCGGCCGCTCCGTGATGGTCTACGCCCAGACCGAGGTCTGCAAGGACCTCATCGCCCTCCAGCTCCAGGACGGCGGCCCGCTGCTGTTCGAGGCGGAGGCCCTGGCCGTGGAGGGCGCCGACACCGGCACCCCGCGCGTCCGCTTCCGGCACGAGGGCCGCGAGGACGTCCTGGAGTGCGAGTACGTCGTCGGCTGCGACGGCTTCTGGGGCGTGGCGCGCAAGGCGATCCCCGCGGAACTGACCCGGGTGTTCGAGCGGACGTACCCCTTCGCCTGGCTGGGCATCCTGGCCGACGTCCCGCCCTCGCACGACGAACTCGTCTACGCCCGCCACGACCGCGGCTTCGCCCTGCTGTCCATGCGCTCCCCGTCCGTCTCCCGCCTCTACCTCCAGGTCCCCACCGGCACGGACGCGGCGAGCTGGGGCGACGAGGAGATCTGGGACGAGCTGGAGCGCCGCTTCGAGACGGACGACGACTGGAAGCTGGACCGGGGACCGATCACCCAGAAGTCCGTCACCCCCATGCGCTCCTACGTCCACGAGCCCATGCGGTACGGCCGGCTCTTCCTGGCGGGCGACGCGGCGCACATCGTCCCGCCCACCGGCGCCAAGGGCCTCAACCTCGCCGTCGGGGACGTCGTGACCTTCGCGAGGGCACTGACGCACCTGAAGGAGACCGGTTCGGCCGAGCGCCTCGACGCCTACTCCGAGACCTGCCTGCGACGGGTGTGGCAGGCCGAGCGGTTCTCCTACGACATGACGAGCCTGCTGCACCGGGCACCCGACGCCACTCCCTTCGAGGACCGCATGCAGCTCGCCAGGCTGGAGCGGATCGCCGGATCGCGGGCCGCCGAGACCGACCTCGCCGAGGGGTACACCGGCTTCCCCTTCGGGTGAGGTCCTCCGGCGCCGGGAATCAGGCGTGCGCGTAGCGTGTTGCGCAGGACATCGAGGGAAGATCCTCCCCAAGCACTAGGGTCATTCCTTTGCCTACCCATTACTCTTGAGGCAAGGTCCACACACGGTGGCCATGGAGGAGTGAAATGAGGAGCAGCAACCCGGTCTTCTCGCGACGGGGGTTCAGCCGCGACAACGGCTACGCGGGCTTCAACACCGCGCCGCAGGCCGGGAGCGCAGCCGTAGGCACGCAGGCCAACCCCTACGCGCAGCCGCAGGGCAACCCGTACGCGACCAACCCCTATGCCCAGCAGCAGGGCGCGCCGCCGCAGGCCCCGGTGACCACCGGCCGGATGACGATGGACGACGTCGTCATGCGCACCGGCACCACCCTCGGCATCCTGATCGTCACGGCCGCGCTCTCCTGGGCGCTGCTGCCCGTCGACGACGCCAACATCGGCCGCTCGTACGGCATCGGCATCGGCGCCGCGCTGATCGGCATGGTCCTGGCGCTCGTCCAGTCCTTCAAGCGCACGGCGACGCCCGCGCTGATCGTGTCGTACGCCGCGTTCGAGGGCGTGTTCCTCGGCGTCATCTCCAGCATCGTCGACAACCGCATCGCCAGCGGCGCGGCCATGCAGGCCGTGATCGGCACCCTCGCGGTCTTCGCCGCGGTGCTGGTGGCGTACAAGGCCGGCTGGATCCGCGTCAACCGCCGGTTCTACGGCTTCGTGATGGCGGCCGCGCTCGGCTTCCTGCTGCTGATGGTCGTCAACATGCTGTTCGCCGTCTTCGGCGGCGGTGACGGCCTCGGCTTCCGCAGCGGCGGCCTCGGCATCCTGTTCGGCGTCATCGGCGTCCTGCTCGGCGCGTGCTTCCTCGCCCTCGACTTCAAGCAGGTCGAGGACGGCATCGCCTACGGTGCGCCGAAGGAGGAGGCCTGGCTGGCGGCCTTCGGTCTCACGCTGACGCTGGTGTGGATCTACATGGAGTTCCTGCGGCTCGTCGCGATCCTCAACAGCAACGACTAGCAGCCACGCGGAAGGTGAAAGGGCCCCGGGTTCCCACCCGGGGCCCTTTCCCGTGTGCGCGGCTAGAAGTACCTGCGCGCGGCCCTCCTCAGGTCGTACTCGTGGATGATCGCCTTGGCGTGGCCGTACGCGAGGTTGTGTTCGTGGCGGAGCCAGCTCACCTTCTCCTCGAAGCGGAAGAGGGCCGGGCCTTCGTCGACGGTGCGGAGCCAGTCGGACACTTCACGACCGGTGCAGTGGGGAATGCGGGCGAGCATGTTGCGGTGGGTCTCCTCGGAGAGGACGTGGGACATCGGCGCCTCCGGACGCAAAGGGGATGTAAGCCGGTCCTTCAGGTCACCGTGCCTGAGCCTTCGCCTGTTGGCAACAGTCCCGGTGGGGCGCGTACGGTTGGCCGGTGGCTGATACTTCGCGTCTGACCCGGGCTGTGGACCACTTCGCCGACCGTCTGCGGGCCGCGCCGCAGAGCCGGCTGCAACGGGGCGCGGCCGCCGAGGCGCTGGGACTGGCCCGCGAGTTCGCCCGCCGGACGCAGGTCCTGGAGGAGCCGGGGACCCCGCTCCGCGAGATGCCGGACGCGGGCATGTTCGCCGCCGCCGACCAAATCACCGTGGCCGTGCACGACTTGGCCCTCGTCCTGACGGACGAGGGCCAAGTGGAGGAAGCGCTGGAGCTGGTGGCGCAGGCACAGCAGCGGGCCGGTGTGTGACTCCCGCCGGGACGCCTACAGGGACGCTATGACCCGGTCGGCCAGGATGTAGACGTTCTCCTCGCCGCAGGCGAACGTCAGCGTGTACGCGCCCGAGACGCCCGAGCCGCCCAGCAGGACCGGGGTCTCACCCGCACGCAGCGCGGCCGCGAGACGTTCGGCCGTCTCGCGGTGGCCCGGGGTCATGCACAGGGTCGTGCCGTCCGCGAAGACGTAGACGTCGAGGGTGCCGAGGGGACCCGGGCGGACGTCGGCCAGTTCCGTGCCGGACGCGGCCAGTTCCTCCAGGGTGGCCACCGTGCGCTCGTGGTCGCCCACGGCGGGTGAGCCGACCGGCACGAAGTCCGGGTGGGAGGGGTGGCGGCGGCGGGCCGCGGCCAGTTCCGGGCTGTCGCCGGCGAACTCGTCCGCCTCGGCCGAGGGCTCCGAGACCGGCTCCAGCGGCTCCAGGCCCACGAAATCGGCCTGCCGGGGCAGGAACAGCTCGCTGTCGGGCAGGCCGAGCAGCGAGGGCGCGTCGGAGGCGTCACGGGCCTCCTGGGCGGCCCAGAAGGCCCGCGCCTCGGCGAGCTCGCGCTCGCGTTCCTCGGCGAGGGCCTCGGCCACGGCGGCGCGTATCTCGTCGACGTCAGCGGCGGGACGCGCGGCCGGCACGAGACCCCGCACGGGCGTGGTGGTGTTCTTGGCGAGCTCGGTGTGCAGGGCGGCGACCTGTCGGCGCAGCACCATGAGGGTGCGCAGGACGGCGACGCCCACGGCGCCCGTGGCGGCCGTGGTGACCAGCAAGGCGATCGGCATGGCGCTCACTGACGTACTCCCGGTTCAAAGTCGACCCCCGACTTCCTACATCAGCTTGAAGGGCGGACTATCCCGCTGTCAGTGCGTAACGTCACGAATCGGACAGGACTTTGGGTCCGGTGGTTGGTGGTGAAACGGCCCTGAGCTGCACAGATCCCTCTGCGAAGGGAGATAGGTCACATCCTGGGGGAGATTGGATCACAAATCGGCCCAGAACCTTGGAGTTTCGCCGGTTCTGGGCCAAAGAGTGACGCTGGGTTCCCGTACAGACACGGAGAGTTGAGGCTAGCTCAGGCGCTCGATGACCATCGCCATGCCCTGACCGCCGCCCACGCACATGGTCTCCAGACCGAACTGCTTGTCGTGGAACTGGAGGGAGTTGATGAGCGTGCCGGTGATGCGCGCGCCGGTCATGCCGAAGGGGTGGCCGACGGCGATGGCGCCGCCGTTCACGTTCAGCTTCTCCAGCGGGATGTTCAGGTCGCGGTAGGAGGGGATCACCTGGGCGGCGAACGCCTCGTTGATCTCGACCAGGTCGATGTCGTCGATCGTGAGACCGGCGCGGCGCAGCGCCTGGTTCGACGCGTCCACCGGGCCGAGGCCCATGATCTCGGGGGACAGGCCCGAGACGCCGGTCGACACGATGCGGGCGAGCGGGGTCAGGCCGAGTTCGCGCGCCTTGGTGTCGGACATGATCACGACCGCGGCGGCGCCGTCGTTGAGGGGGCAGCAGTTGCCGGCGGTGACCATGCCGTCGGGGCGGAAGACCGGCTTCAGGCCCTGGACGCCCTCCAGGGTGACCCCGGCACGGGGGCCGTCGTCCTTGCTGACCACGGTGCCGTCGGGAAGCGTGACCGGGGTGATCTCGCGCTCCCAGAAGCCGTTCTTGATGGCTTCCTCGGCGAGGTTCTGCGAGCGGACGCCGAACTCGTCCATGTCCTGGCGGGTGACGCCCTTGACGCGGGCCAGGTTCTCGGCGGTCTGACCCATCGCGATGTACGGGTCGGGGAGCAGGCCGTCCTCGCGCGGGTCGTGCCAGGTCGAGCCCTCGGAGGCGGCGGTGGCCGCGGTGCGGGCCTGGGCCTCGGCGAAGATCGAGTTGGTGGTGTCCGGGAGGCCGTCCGAGCTGCCCTTGGCGTAGCGGGAGACCATCTCGACACCGGCCGAGATGAAGACGTCGCCCTCGCCGGCCTTGATGGCGTGCAGGGCCATGCGGCTGGTCTGGAGCGAGGACGAGCAGTAACGGGTGATCGTGCAGCCCGGCAGGTGGTCCATGCCCATCTGCACGGCCACGATGCGGCCCAGGTTGTAGCCCTGCTCGCCGCCGGGCAGGCCGCAGCCGAGCATCAGGTCGTCGATGTCGCGCGGGTCCAGCTCGGGGACCTTGGCGAGGGCGGCCTGGATGATCGTGGCGGTGAGGTCGTCGGGGCGCAGGTCCTTGAGCGAGCCCTTGACGGCGCGGCCGATGGGGGAGCGGGCGGTCGAGACGATCACGGCTTCGGGCATCACGGCTCCATGGGCGTACGGGGGTTTCTTCCGACTGGGCTGCTTGGGAAGTTACCCGTACGTATGGCCTGGGTCACGGGGGCGGCGGTGTGACCTATGTCTAAGCGCTTGCTTTGGCCTCCGGGAGTGGGGTGGTGGACGGTGCGGGGGTGGGGC
>NZ_LJBR01000389.1 GCF_001282115.1 Streptomyces sp. NRRL B-24085
CGACAAACTCATCGGCCGCGCCCTCCAACACGGCAACCTCCCCCTCAACCACACCATCCTCCTCGTCTCCGGCCGCGCCTCCTTCGAACTCGCCCAAAAAGCCGTCATGGCCGGCATCCCCGTCCTCGCCGCCGTCTCCGCCCCCTCCTCCCTCGCCGTCGACCTCGCCACCGAAACCGGCCTCACCCTCATCGGCTTCCTCCGCGGCCCCTCCATGAACGTGTACGCGGGAGAGGAGCGCCTCACCCCGGCGGTCGTTCCGGCCGCCCGGGGCTGACGGTCCTCCCCGCTGCACGCGGCGGGACCCCGACCGGCGGGGAGCGCCCCCTGCGCCCTCGGGGTCCCGCCTCAGCCGTGTGCGCTCAGCACTTCTCCCGCAGCGAGTGCAGGTGGGCGCTGGAGCGGCGGGCGAAGGTGAACGACTCGGCGGGCTGGTCGTGTTCGGCCTGCCAGTGGTGGGCGAGGCGCTCGCCCCGCAGCCGGGTCACGGCGGAGATGAACTTCTGGTAGTCGATGTCGCCGTCGCCGACGTCGGTCATGCGGTAGCCGTAGGTGTCGGCCGGGTCCCGCACACCGTCCTTGACGTGGAAGAGCGGGTAGCGATGGGGCTGCCTGAGGACGTAGTTCAAGGGCTCGAAGGGCGCGGGCGTGCCGTCGGGCCGCTTGGAGAAGCGGAACTGGCCGGAGTACGCCCAGAAGATGTCCATCTCCAGGAACACCAGGTCGGGGTCGGTCTCCTTGAGGAGCACGTCGTAGAGGCGGACCTTGGGGTTGTCGGTGGCGAAGGAGAACTCCTCGGAGTGGTTGTGCTGGTAGAACTTCATGCCGCGTGCCTTCGCCGCCGCGCCGTAGGTGTTGAAGTCCTCGGCGGCGCGCTTCCACGCGTCGACGGTGGAGCCGTAGCGGAACGGTCCTGAGGCGGTGCCGATGTGCTTGAGGCCGAGGGCCTGGGCGTCGTCGAGGACCTTGGTGAGGTTCTGGGCGAAGGTGTAGGCGTTCGGGTCGTCGTCGGAGTAGTAGCCGACGTGGCTGCCGATCGGGTTCAGTCCGTGGTCGCGGGCCAGCCGCCTGAGCTGGGCGAGGGTGATGGGTCCGGCCGAGCCCTGGGTGTAGCCGGCGAACTCGACCTCGTCGTAGCCGTACTTCTCCAGTTCGGCGAAGACGGGGGCGAAGCCGAGCGTGGAGACCTTGTCGCGGAGGCTGTAGAGCTGGATGCCGAGGCGGCCGGGCGGCAGGACGGGGCGGCCGCGGCCGTGGCCGGTGGTGCCGGTCGCGGCTTGGGTGGCGGCACCGGCCGGGGCGGCCGCGGCGCCCAGCAGCGCGGCGGCGGTGGCGCCCGCGGCCACGCCGAGCATGCCCCGTCTGGTCAGACGGTGGGTGAGTTCGGGGTCGGGCTGGGACATGCGGCTCATGTCGGGGTCTCCTCGCGGTCGAAGGGCGTTGTCAGTGGTGGGTGCTTCACTGGGGACCAGTCAGGAAGGTCCGGCCGGTCAGGAAAGTCCGGCCAGTCGGAGCAGGAGCGACTTCACGTCGGTGGCCGCGACGCGGTCGTCGACGGCGCGGGGGGTGGAGCAGATGAGGAGCGGACCGTCGTCGTCGCTCTCGGGAAGGCGGCCGTGGCTGCCGCGAATAGGTGACGGGTCAAGGGGCACGACCGCCATGCGGTAGCGCAGGCCGAGTTTCTTGCGGGCCAGTGCGGTGGCCGCCTTGACCTTGACGTAGGGGTCGAGCGGGTCCATGAAGAGTTCGACCGGGTCGTAGCCGGGTTTGCGGTGGATCTCGACCAGTTGCGCGAAGTCGGGCGCGCGGTCGTCGTCGAGCCAGTAGTAGTACGTGAACCAGGCGTCCGGTTCCGCCACGGCGACGAGTTCGCCGGAGCGCGGGTGGTCGAGGTGGTGGGCCTTCTTGCCCTCGTCGTCGAGGAGTCGCTCGATGCCGGGCAGGCCGTCGAGGGCGGCGCGGGTGGCGTCCAGGTCCTCGGGGCGGCGCACATAGACATGGGCGATCTGGTGGTCGGCTACCGCGAAGGCGCGGGAGGCCATCGGGTCGAGGTACTCCATGCCGTCCTGGGTGTGCACCTCCAGGAGTCCTGCGCGGCGCAGGGCGCGGTTGATGTCGACCGGGCGGCTGACGCGGGTGATGCCGTACTCGGACAGGGCGACGACGGTACGGCCTTCCGCGCGGGCGTCGTCCAGGAGCGGGGCCAGTGCCCGGTCGAGGTCGGCGGCGGCCTTGAGGGAGCGTGGGTCGTCGGGTCCGAAGCGTTGCAGGTCGTAGTCGAGGTGGGGGAGGTAGCAGAGCGTCAGGTCGGGACGGCGGGTGCCCATGATGTGGCGGGTCGCGTCGATGATCCACTGGCTGGAGACCAGGTCCGCGCCGGGGCCCCAGAAGTGGAAGAGGGGGAAGGTGCCGAGTTTCTCGGTGAGTTCGTCGTGCAGGGCGGGGGGCCGGGTGTAGCAGTCGGGTTCCTTGCGGCCGTCGGCGTAGTAGACGGGACGGGGGGTGACGGTGAAGTCGGTGTCGGCGCCCATGGCGTACCACCAGCAGATGTTGGCGACGGTGTAGCCGGGGTTGACGCGGCGGGCGGCGTCCCAGAGCTTGTCGCCGGCGACCAGGCCGTTGTGCTGGCGCCACAGGAGTACGTCGCCGAGTTCGCGGAAGTACCAGCCGTTGCCGACGATGCCGTGCTCCGACGGGTGGGTGCCGGTGAGGAAGGTGGACTGGGCGGCGCAGGTCACGGCGGGCAGGACGGTGCCGAGCGGGGCGTGGGAGCCGGACCGGGCGAGGGCCTTGAGGTGGGGCATGTGGTGGAGGAGGCGGGGGGTGAGGCCGACGACGTCGAGGACGAGGAGGGGGGTCGGCCCCTCCGCCGGGACCGGGTGGTTCATGGCAGCTCCTTGAGGCCGAGGTCCGTCAGCAGGTCGCGTACGAGGGTGAGTTCGGCGGCGATGCCGTCGGCGAGCTGGGGGCGGCCCCGGGGACGCAGTTCGGGTGGGA
>NZ_LJBR01000039.1 GCF_001282115.1 Streptomyces sp. NRRL B-24085
GTACCCACCCCCTGACCGGCCGGGGCGGCCGCTGGATTCCGCCCCGGCCGGTCAGGGGGTGGGTACCGCCGGACGCGGGTCTGTCGACGGTGCTGCGGCCGGCGGACCGGCCGGTCGAAGTGGCCGCCGCCGAAGGATCGGCCGGTCGAAGTGGCCGGCGCCGGCGGGCGGGCCCGTCGAGCGGACCGGCGTCAGCGGGCCCGACCGGCGGAACGGACCTTGCCGGCGGGTCCGGGCGGCCGAACGAGCCCCCGCCGGCAAGCCCAGCCGCTCGACGGAACCCGCGTGACCGGCCGGGCCGATCGAACCGGCGCCGACAAGCCCGGCCGGCCGGGGCCGTGTCAGCAGACGCGGCCCGCGCCCGCGCCCCGGCCGACGATGCCCGGGATCTTCTTGGCTGGGTCGACCTGGGTGCGCAGGGTGGGTGTCCAGCCCGCGCCGGACTCCAGGGTCTCGGCGGGGATCTCGGCGTTGTGGACGGCGATCAGGTCGGTGGGCTTGCCGTTGACGTAGTTGTCGGTGGCGGTGAGCGGGGAGACGTTCCACCGCTTGAGCACCTTGGCCGCGCTGATCCCCTCGGGCAGCGTGAACGCGTTGTGCTCGGCGACGAGCTGGGACTCCTTGCCGATGCCGAAGCTGTAGGAGTAGTCGTCGTCCGCCACGAAGTGGTTGTTGTAGGAGTCGACCTGTCCGAAGCGCACGCGGGGTGCGCGCTCGACCAGGTTCGAGAACAGGTTGTGGTGGAAGGTGACCTTGAGCTTGCCCCGGTCCCCGGCCGCCGTGGACTCGCTGTCGCTGTTGCCGATCAGGATCGTCTTGTCGTGCTCGGTGAAGACGTTCCAGGAGGCGGTGACGTGGTTGGCGCCCCGGACGATGTCCAGCTCGCCGTCGTGCTGCTGGTACAGCATCCCGAAGTAGGTCGGGGCCGCGCTGTCCGGGTGGCTGCCGTCGGTGAAGGTGTTGTGGTCCAGCCAGACGTGGGTGGAGCCGTAGACGACGGCGGTGTCGTACTCGGAGTTCCAGTTGCCGGTGGAGCCGTCCGTCGGGTCCCACTGCGGGAAGCAGTCGATGGGGCTCTCGAAGGTGAGGTTGCGGACGATGACGTTGTCGACGGCCTTGATCTGGAGGCTCGCGCCCTTGAACCCGGCGTTCCTGCCGATGCCGATGATGGTGGTGTTGGCGGGCACGTTCGCCTTGATGGTCTGGTCCTGGTTGGCGGCGGAGGCGCGGCGCAGGCCCTCGGGGCTGTCGTCGGGCTCGGCGCTCAGGTCGGTGTCCAGGCCCCAGGTCTCCGGGGAGTACTTCGCCAGGTAGGCGTCGAAGTCGTAGCCGGGTGCGGCGAGGGAGTCGCAGCCCTCGGAGACGGCGTCGATGGTCCCCTTCACCTTGATGATCTTCGGTGCGGTCCCGCCCGCGGCGAGGGCGGCCTTGAAGCCGGCCCAGTCGGTGACGGTGTACACATGGGCGGCGTCGGCGGCCGCGCCTCCCGTGGTGCCGGTGCCCTCGGAGGCCCAGCCGTCCCCGGCGGGGAGGGTCTGGCGGGCCGCGTCATGGGCCCTGGCCTGGGCGGTGGTGCCGGTGACCGCGAGGACGAGGGCGGTGCATCCCGCCACGGCCAGCGCCTTTGTTATGACATGCCCATGCCATATCTGTGCGTTCATTGTGCGGCTCTCTTTCGACTGCGGAGAAGAAGGGGTCAGACGGTGGCCGGCGACGGCCAGGTGATCCAGGACTCCGGGACCGCGGCGTCCAGCCGGCGCACGTCCCGGGGCGCCAGCACGCGGTGCCGCAGCAGTTCACGGGCGACCAGACGCGCCACCGCGACGGCACCGGGCGGGTTGAAGTGCGTGTTGTCCTGCTCGGTCGCGGTCCAGTTGAAGTACTTCTTGGTCTCCTCGACGCCGAGCTCCTGCCACAGGGCGAGCGACAGCGCCTGGATGTCGAGCAGCGCGACGCCCTCCTCCTGGGCGAGCGCCCGCATCGCCGCGGGGTACTCCCCGTGGGTCGGCACGGCGTTGCCGCTCGCGTCGAACCTGCGCCGCTCCACGGAGGTGGCGAGCACCGGCCGGGCCCCTTTCGCGCGGGCACCGTCGACGTACAGCCGCAGATGGTCCTGGTACGTCGTCCAGGGCTCGGTGTAGCGCGTCGGATCGGCGGTCTTCTCGTCGTTGTGCCCGAACTGGACCAGGAGGAGGTCACCGGGCCTGATCAGCGCGAGGATCGCGTCGAGGCGGCCCTCGTCGACGAAGGACTTCGAACTCCGTCCGTTCACGGCGTGATTGGCGACGGGAAGGTCCTTGCGCAGGAAGAAGGGCAGGGCCATTCCCCAGCCGGTCTCGGGGGCGGCGTCGGAATACTTCTGGGCGGCGGTGGAATCACCGGCGATGTGGAGCGTGCGCTGTTCCCGGGCTTGAGCGGTCCCGGTCGCACTGAGAGCGACGGGCACGGCGGCGAGGGCCGCTGCGGTGACCTGTCTGCGGGTGAGTGACATGTCCGGTGCACCTTTCTGTTTGGGGGCGCGGGGAACTGCGCGACCGGCCACGACGGGCCCGCAGTTCCCCGCGATCGGAACCACCCGCGATCTCAGCCGTTCTGTTCCTTCCATTCGGCCTGGGCCTTGTTCAGCTGGTCGGCCATGGTGTCCAGGAAGTCCTTGGCGCTCATGTCCCCGAGCAGCACCTTCTGGAAGTTCGGCTCGTTGTCGGCCTTGGAGATGGTGTTCCAGTCAGGCAGGTAGTACGGCAGCTGGACGATCGACGTGGACCCGTCGGTCAGCGCGGCGGCGGCCAGCTTCGTCGGCTCCGCCTCGGAGACCCACGCGTCCTTCGCGGCCTCGTTGTTGGCCGGCACCTGCCCGGCGGCCTTGTTGAACTTCGAGTTCTCCGCGTGGGAGAGCGCGAACTCGACGAACTTCCAGGCGGCGTCCTTGTTCTTCGAGCTCTTGAACACGCCGAGCCCGTCGACGGGGTTGGACACCTGGACCCGCTTGCCGGCGGAGCCGATCGGCTGCGGGATGCCCCGGAACTTCTCGACGCCGAGCGCCTTCACATGGTCCTGGTACGAGCCCAGGTTGTGGTTCAGCATGCCGATGGTGCCGGAGTCCCACTGCGCGACCATCTTGGTGAAGTCGTTGTTGAGGTCGGCCGCGGGGGTGTCCTTCTTGTACAGCGCCGCGTACTTCTCCAGCGCCGCCACGTTCTTCGGGTCGTTGACCGTGGTCTTGTCGCCGTTCCAGAACGAGGTGATCCCGCTCTGCCCGTACATCGCGTCCAGGGCCTGTGCGATGGACCCGGCACCGCCCCGGATGGTGTAGCCGAACTCGTTCTTCTTGGCGTCGGTGAGCTTCTCGGCGGCCTCGTAGAACTTGTCCCAGGTCGTCGGCTCGTCCAGGCCGGCCTTCTCGAACAGGTCGGTCCGGTAGTACAGCACACCGTTGTTGGCGGAGGTCGGGATCGAGTACAGGGTGCCGTCGCCGCCCCCCGCCGCCTTCAGCGAGGCGACCATGTCCTCGTTGAGCTTGCCGCTCAGCGGGGAACCGGCGAGCTGGTCGTCCAGCGGCTCCAGGGCGTTCTGCGCGGAGAACCCGGCGAGCATGGCGGCGCCGACACCGCCGACGTCCGGCAGGCCGCCGCCCTGGATGGCGGTGTCGACCTTGGACTGGTACTCGGTGGACGCGATGCCGACGTACTCGACCTTGATGTCCGGGTTCGCCTTCTGGAAGTCGGCGATGATCTCCTTCCAGATGTCGGTGCGCACACCGCCGTTGTTGTCCCAGAAGACGATCTTGCCCTTGCCGCTGCCCTCGTCGCCCTTGTCGCCGCCGGCGCCGCTGCCGTCGTCACCGCAGGCGGTGGCGGTCAGCGCCAGGACGGACCCGAGGGCGACGGCTACGGCAGCGCGCCTGCTTCTGCGGATACTGATCTTCATTGATCGGCTCTCTTCTTCTTCTGATTCCAGCGGAGATGTGACGTCGTGGGGGGAAGTCAGTGGCGGGCGTGGGGCGCCCAGTCGTCCGTGCCCCTGAGGTAGTCCGTGACGGTGTACGTCCTCGCCGCGGCGGCGGCGAGCTGCGGCCGGTCGGCGCTCGGGGCCGCGCCCGGACCGCGGTTGCGGTACTCGGCGAACCGCGCGTCCTGCCACGAGAAGCCGCTCATGTCGGTCCACGGCGAGGTCTTCACGGCGGCCGGGAGTTCGGTGTCGCGGATCAGCACCTGGGCCACGGCGGCGGGTTCACCGCCGGGGTGCCACGGCCGGCCCAGGTGGAAGGTCCGGTCCGGGGCGTCGCTCACGATCCTCGACCTGGTGATCAGGAATCCGTACGGATTGCCCGTCCAGGTCGAGGCGGCCGTGATGTACCCGTTGTTGGAGTCCGAGCCGCGGCTCAGCGCCCGGATCACGGACCTGTCGATCACCGTCGTCGCCCGGCCGTAGACGAAGTCGACATCGCCCTCGATGTACGAGTCGCGGATGTAGACCCGGCTGATCACGTCCAGCCGGGGGCTGTCGGTCATCAGGGTGTCCTGGTTGCCCAGGAAGGCGGTGTCCTCGAAGACGATCCGGTCGCCGGTCGTCTTCATGGCGAGGGCCTGCTCGCCCTTGAGCTCGACCGTGGCCTCGTCGAAGTCGTTGCTGAAGGTGAGGTGGCGGGCGGTGACGTCGTCCGCGGCGATCCGTACCGTCGCGCTGCCCGTCGAACCGCCGTACTCGGCGGGGGTGTCGTGGACGACGACGGTGTCGGACCGGTCCTGTCCGGTGCCCTGGAGCACGAGGTGCGGCTTGGTCGCCGGGATGTACACCTTGGCCCGGTAGGTGCCCGGCGCGACGGCGATCGTCACCGGCACGGTGTTCCCGTCGGGCACGGCGTCCACGGCGGCCTGGACGGTCGGGTAGTGACCGGGGACGTGCAGGGTCACCCCGATCCGCTGCTGCGGGCCGGAGAGGCGGGACACCAGCGCGGGCACGGCGGCGGCCGGGTCCAGCCGGTAGTCGTAGAAGGACCGCGGGTCGAACGCCGTGCCCCACGCGTCGGTCCGCCCGGTCGTGTTCCTCAGGATCGACCCACGCTGCACCAACTCCGCGGTGGCGTCGGCCTGGTAGGGGTGCTGGACCCGGTCGTAGTAGCTGTTCTCGATGACCATCCTGGTCCGGCCGCGCGACCAGTTCCCGTACGTCCACACCGGGTCCCCGTCGGCCACCTGCGCCGAGAGGTAGTTGTTGTAGAGGTGCGCGTAGGCGCAGTTGTCGGCGGACGGGTTGCGCTGCTTGGTCCCGGTGAACCAGTTGTGGTCGACGGTGATCTGGGTCAGCACATCGGTCGTCCAGCCGATCCCGAACGCCTTGTTGTGGCTGCGGAACTGGTTGTAGGAGACGGTGACGTACTGGCTGTCCTTGCGGATGTCGAGCAGCCCGTCGCCCATGTGCTCGAAGCGGTTGTGGTCGATCCAGACATGGTCGGCGGTGTCCATCTGGATCGCGTCGAAGTCGGTCGTCTTGCCGTCCCAGTCGCCCTCGACGTACGAGTCGCGGATGGTCAGGTTGCGGATGATCACGTTGTGCGTGCCGGGGTTCAGGTGCAGTTCGCCGTGGACGATCTCGCCGGTGTCGCCGACGCCGATGATCGTCTTGTTCGAGGCCACGACGATGTCCGAGCCGAAGGGCTCGACGGCTATCGCGCCCGAGACCCGTATGACGTACGGCTCCTCGGCCGCCGCGTAGGCGGCGAGCGCGGCCTGGTCGGTGACGGTGACGACCTTGCCGCCGGCCCCTCCGGTGGTGCCGCCGGCAAGAGAGGCGAAGCCGTGGGCCCGGTCGCTCCAGCGGTCGGCGCGGACCTGGTCGGCCGGGGCCTTCTCGGCCGGGGCGGCCCCGGCCTGCCCGATCGTCCCGAGGCTCAGCGCGGCCACCAGGCCGAGCACAGCGGCCAGGACCTTGCCGGATCCCGGTCTCTGCAAGCGCTTGCTACGGAGGTGCTGCGTCATTGCGGCTCCCAACAGGCCTACGGGTCAAGTGCGTTACAGGTGGTCGATCCTGAAGTGCGAGAAGGTTGCCGCGCCGGCGTGTCCTCCTCCGGCGGGCGCCAGGGCGAACAGGCCGAGCAGGGCTCCGACCCAGCGCCAGGGGGTGGCGGCGAAGACGGGTCCGGAGGGCTGTGGGCCGTCGCCGAGGTCGTGGAAGAACCGGCAGCGGGCGCCCGCGCCGATCTCGATCCGCAGCCGTGCCTTCGCGGCGGGAGCCGGTCGCGGACGGTCGGCGTCCCGCTCCTGCTCGGCGACGCCCTCCGCGAACCGGTGCACGAGGTGGACCTCGCCGTCGGCGCCGCGCTGAAGTCCGATCCAGCAGAAGGCGTCCCCGAGGACGGCGAGTCCCGCGCGCGCCCCCGGCTCCGCACTGTGCAGCTCCAGCTCGACCTCGACGGCCGAGGGCGTGCCGGGCAGCCGCTGGGTGAGGACGTTCGGCAGTCTGCGCAGATCGTGCGCGTCGGCCGAGCGGACGCAGGTCAGCCGCAGTCCGTCAGCCGAGTGGTGGGTGGCCCAGCCGGGCTGCGGGTTGGCGGTCCACTGCCACTGACGGCCGAAGCGTCCACCGGGGAAGTCGTCGTCGGTGGCGGGCGCCGCGTCCGGCTGCGGCGGCAGATCGGGCCTCGCGTGCACGGCGACGGGGGCGCCGTCCGCACCGAGCACTGGCCAGCCGTCGGCACCCCAGCGCATCGGCTGGAGGTGGACGACCCTGCCGTAGGCCCCCTTCTGCTGGAAGTGCAGGAACCAGTCCTGGCCGGACGGGGTGCGCACCCAGCCGCCCTGGTGGGGGCCGTTGACGTCGGTGTCCTTCTGTTCCAGGACGATCCGCTCCTCGTACGGGCCGAAGAACCCGCGCGAGCGGAAGGCGCCCTGCCAGCCGGTCTCCACTCCCCCGGCGGGGGCGAGGATCCAGAACCAGCCGTCGTGCCGGTAGAGCTTGGGGCCTTCGAGGGTGAACCAGCCCGGGATCCGGTCGCCGTCGACGATCACCTTGCCCTCGTCGAGGAGTTCACGGCCGTCGAGGTCCATCCGGTGCCCGGTGAGGCGGTTCTTGACGCCGGAGCGGGACTTGGCCCAGGCGTGCACCAGATAGGCCTCGCCGGTCTCCTCGTCCCACAGCGGGCACGGGTCGATCAGGCCCTTGCCGGACTTGACCAGGTGCGGCCGCGTCCAAGGGCCCCTGATCCTGGGGGCGTTGACCTGGAAGATGCCCTGGTCGGGGTCGCCCCAGAAGATCCAGAACCGTTCGTCGTGGTAGCGGAGGGACGGTGCCCAGACCCCGCAGTCGTGCCGCGGCCTGGCGAACTCCCCGGCCGGTTCGAGGCGTTCGAGGGCGTGGCCGACCAGGGTCCAGTTGACCAGGTCGCGGGAGTGCAGCAGCGGCAGGCCGGGGACGCGGCCGAAGCTGGAGGCGGTGAGGTAGAAGTCGTCGCCGACCCGGATGACGTCGGGGTCGGACCAGTCGGCGTTCAGGACGGGGTTCGTGTACGTCGTCGGCGGGTTCGTCTTCGGGGGCGTCACTGGCTGACCGCCTTCCGTACCAGTGCGGTCGCTTCCAGCCTGGGCAGGCGTCCGTCGGCGACGACGATCACGATCCGCCGTACGACGGTCTCCCCGGGCGGGACGGGCAGCCTCGCCTCGTGGGCGAGCGAGGAGCCCACCCCCGGGTACTCGTCGGCGCGCACGAACCACGGGTCGCGGCGGGTCCGGTCGGTGCCCCCCGCGAAGACCAGGGTCCAGCCGGCTCCGGAGAGGGCCACCCAGTCGGCGCGGGTGCCGTGGACCGCCTCCTCCCCCTCGCGGTCCACGGTGAAGACGTCCGGCGCGTGCTGCTCCTTGCGGGCCCGCCAGAAGAAGCCGCCGTAGGCAGCGCCGGGGCGGCCGTTGGTGGCCGGGCTGCCGATCGACAGGGGGTCACGGGTGACGTTGGTGAGGGAGAAGGTGAAGTCCAACGCCCAGGCGGCACCGGTCAGTTCGGTGGCGGCGACGGTACGGCGCTCGCGCAGCAGCTCCGTCCCCGCGGCGACCCAGCGCAGTTCCTCCACGAAGCCGTCCGGGTCGCGGAGCTGGAAGGAGTGGTGGCGCTGGGCACCGTGGTTGTCGAGCTCGGTGGGGCCCTGGTCGCGGACGTAGGTGCGCCCGCCCCAGAAGTTGTGCCCCTCGACGTCGGGAACGGCGACACCGACGCCGAGGTGGTGGATGTGGTCGGCGGGGCTGAGCTCGGTGACAGCCGTGCCGGCCAGGGTGGTGACCGGGTGCAGATAGGGGCGCGGGGAGAGCCGGGCGGGCAGCTCGGGCCGGGTGACGTAGCGGCCGACCGGGCGGCCCGCGACACGCAGGACCGGGGAATCGGGGGTCGTCATGTGCTCACCTCGTTCGCTTCGTGTGGCCGGGCCCAGTCGGCGCCCAGCTCGGAGTAGAGGGCGAGGCTGTCGGCGGCGGCCGCGACGAGTCCGTCGATGCCGGGGACGACACGGCGGTCCTCGTCGGGGAGCAGGTGCCAGGCGGTGGCCGGGAGCGGGGTGGGGTCCGGGGCCAGCCGGATCGCCTCGACGACCTTCATGAAGGCGCCCGTCACCTCCGGGACCACCAGCAGCTCGTCGCCGTCGGTGAGGTGGTCGGCCAGGTTCTCCAGCAGGTCGGTGCGGCCGTACTCGTACTCCTCGGGGCCGTGCCCGGCCCGCTGGAGCAGCACCCGGTCCTGCTTGTACCAGTAGGTGATCCGGCCGTGGCTGCCGTGCACGACGACGTACGGCTCGTCCGGGTCCTCGGCGCACAGGGTCGCGGCGACGGTCACCGTGCGGCCGTTCGCGGTGGTGACGCGGACGCAGGAGGTGTCGTCGGACTCGATGTCGTTGGCGCGCAGGAGCTCGGTCTCGATCCGGGTGACGTCCTCGGCGCGGGTGGTGCCGTTCAGGGCGAGGGCGGTGGCGACGGCGTGGGCGAGGGGGTTGGTCAGCACGCCGTCGATCACGTCGACGCCGTTCATCCGCCGCTTGCCGGCCCAGGGCGCCCGCCGGTAGTAGGCCTCGGCACGCGCCCAGGCACCGGCCCCGCCGATCCCGGTCACCTCGCCGATCGCACCCTCCTCGACCAGCTCGCGGATCGCGGGCACGGCGTGCGAGCCCAGCGACTGGAAGCCGATCTGGCAGGCGACCCCGGCCGCGGCGACCCCGTCGGCCATGCGGCGGAACTCCGCGTACGACGGCGCCGGGGGCTTCTCCAGCAGGATGTGCACGCCTCGGCGGGCGGCTTCGAGCGCCAGGTCGGTGTGGGTCGGGATCGGGGTGCAGATCACCGCGATCCGGGCGCCGGTGGAGTCGAGGAGCGCGCCGAAGTCGGCGGACTGCTCGGGCGTCCCCAGCCCTTCGGGGATCTCCTCGCCGGTCAGCGGGGTCAGCTCGCAGATCCCCGCCAGCCGTACGATCCCCTTGTCCTGGAGGCGGCGGATGTTCTCCAGGTGCCAGCGGCCGTGGCCGCGCGCGCCCGCCAGGACGATGTCCACGGTGCCCGTGGTCTGCTCGGTGTTCATGGGATCCTCCCTGCGCCCGCGCCGCGCGCCACCTGCCGGTCGGCCGCGTCGGCGCTGTCGATCTTTGTGTGCAGGGTAGGCGTCCGGCCGACGTCCGCCGTGAGGTCGCGCGCGCTGCCGGAGTCGCAGGTGCTGTGGACGGCGAAGGGGTCCACGGGACTGCCGTTGGAGAGGATGGCGTTCCGGTGGAGCGATCCCGTACCGGAACCTGGAGCGACGGACACGCCCCTCGCCTCCGGCACCCGGGCATCGCCCAGCCCGAGCAGGGCGCGGCCGAGGGCACGTCCCTCGGCTCGGACGGCGACACCCACCAGCCCCAGTGCCAGGCCGGCCATGGCGATCGGACGGAGTCTCACTTCGCCGTCACCTCCTTGCCGCACCCGGCGGTCCCGGCTCGCCGCAAGGGCATCGGGCCTACGTCGGCCGTCGCGACGACGCGACCGACGTCAGCCGCCCCTGCCCGCGCACGGACCCCCCACCGCCCGGAGAACTCCCCGGTCCGACCGCTGACCGCACGGACCCCGCCGAAGGCCACCGCCGGCCCGGCGGCCGAAGCCGGGAACCCGAGGTGCTGCCCGCTCTCCTCGGGGAGCGGGCCCCGGACGCCGGTCCGGCCGGGCGCGGTCCCGTGGCCGACCGCGTGGTCGTGGCGGTCACGGGCGCTCACCGGGGCGGCCTGCGCAGACGCTCCGCTGATCCGACGGGGCCTCATCCCTTCACCGCCCCCGCGCTGAAGCCCGTGATCAGCCACTTCTGGATGAAGGCGAACACGATGACCACGGGTACCGCGGCGATGATGCCGCCGGCGGCCAGTGCGCCGAGGTCGACGCTGTCCGCGCTCATCAGGGTGTTCAGGCCGACCGGGATCGTCTGCTTGTCCTGGTTGTTGAGGAACATCAGGGCGAACAGGAAGTGGTTCCAGGAGTGCACGAAGGCGAAGGAGCCGACGGCGATCAGGCCGGGGCGGAGAAGGGGCAGGACGACGATCCGGAACGCCGTCAGCCGGTTGCAGCCGTCGACCCAGGCCGCCTCCTCCAGGGAGTACGGCACGTTCTTGATGAAGTTGCTGATCAGGATCATCGACAGCGGCAGCTGGAAGACCGTCTCGGCGATGATCACACTGCCCAGCGAGTTGATCATCTTCAGCTCGGCGAAGATCTCGAACAGCGGCACCAGGAGCAGCGCGCCCGGCACGAACTGCGAGCACAGCAGCGCCAGCATGAACGCGTTCTTCACCTTGAAGTCGAACCGGGCGAGGGCGTAGCCGCCGGCCAGGGCGACCAGCGTCGTCATCACCAGGGTGGCGAGACCGACGTACACGCTGTTCTCGAAGTAGGTGCCGAAGGACCGCTCCGTCCACACCTTCTCGAAGTGGTCGAAGGTGATCGGCCAGGGCACGAGCGAGGTCGAGCCGGCCGGGCGGAGCGCGAAGAGCAGGATCCAGTAGAAGGGGATGAGCGTGAAGACGAGGTAGACCGACAGCGGCAGGTAGATGTGCCAGCGCGGGACCTCGTCCCAGGAACGGCGGTGCTTCGCCGGGCGGGCCGGTTCCGGCGCCTCGCGCACCGGGGCGGGTGCGACCTCCGTGGCCTCTTTGGTGATCACTTGGAACCGCCTCCGAACTTGCTCAGCCGCAGGTACACCATCGAGCAGAAGAGCAGGATCACGAACGCGACCGTGGTCAGGGCGGACGCGTAGCCGAAGTTGTGGGCGTCGACGCTGGTGTTGGCGATGTACAGCGGGAGGGTGGTCGTCTCTCCCGCCGGTCCGCCGCCGGTCAGGGTGTAGAGCAGGTCGACGTTGTTGAACTCCCACACCGCGCGCAGCAGTGTGGACAGGATGATCGCGTCCTTCAGGTGGGGCAGCGTGATGTGCCAGAACTGCTTGACCCGGCTGGCCCCGTCGACCTCGGCGGCCTCGTACAGGTCCTTCGAGACGGACTGGAGGTCGGCGAGGATGAGGATCGCGAAGAACGGGACACCGCGCCACAGGTCGGCGACGACCGCCGCCGAGAACACGGTGGAGGTGTCCGAGAGCCAGCTCGTGCCGTAGGAGCCGATGCCCAGGTCGGCGAGGTAACGGGTGATGCCGGTCTGGGAGTTGTAGAGCAGCACCCAGATCGCGGAGGTCAGCACGCCGGAGACGGCCCACGGGGAGAAGACGAGCGCGCGGCCCATCGCCCGGCCCACGAAGGTCTGGTTGACGATCAGTGCGAGCGCGAGGCCGAACAGGAGCTGGAGTCCGACCTCGACGAGGACCCACTTGGCGCTGAACGTCAGCGTGTCCCAGAACTGCGGGTCCTCGGTGAAGATGTGGACGAAGTTGTCGAAGCCCGCGTAGCCGTTGCGCCACGGCTTGGTGGGGTTGTAGTTCTGCAGGCTGTAGTAGAAGACGCTGATGACCGGGTAGGCGATGAAGCCCAGCATCAGCAGGGCGGCCGGTGCGATCAGCAGGTACGGCAGCCTGCGCGGCGTGGCGGAGGCACGGCGTCGCCGGGGTGGCGCGGGCGGTTTCGCCACGGCTGCGGCTTGGGCCATGACAGGGGCTCCGTTCTCGGTGCGGAAAGCGCTTTCTCGCTGTGCATGGGGTGCCACTTGCTGTTGCGTGGCGGGTGCGGGTGCGTTGTGGCTGGTCGCGCAGTTCCCCGCGCCCCTAAAGGTGGGACCGGTCACCCTGCATACGGATCTGGGACCTTGCCTTGCCTGGCGAGGAACTCGAAGTCGCAGCCGGTGTCCGCCTGCGTGATCTGGTCGTTGTAGAGGGCGCCGTAGCCGCGCTCGTAACGGGTGGGCGGTGGCGTCCACTCCGCCCTCCTGCGCTCCAACTCCTCGTCGTCCACGTCGAGTCGGAGGGTGCGGGCCTCGACGTCCAGGGTGATCGAGTCGCCCGTGCGGACCAGGGCCAGCGGGCCGCCGACGTACGACTCCGGAGCCACATGGAGGACGCACGCGCCGTAACTCGTCCCGCTCATCCGGGCGTCGGAGATCCGGACCATGTCCCGTACGCCCTGCTTGAGCAGGTGGTCCGGGATCGGCAGCATCCCGTACTCCGGCATGCCCGGGCCGCCCTTGGGGCCGGCGTTGCGCAACACCAGGACACTGTCGGCGGTGATGTTCAACGCCGGGTCGTCGATGGTGCGTTGCATGGACCTGTAGTCGTCGAAGACGACCGCGGTGCCGGTGTGCTTGAGCAGGTGCGGCTCGGCGGAGATGTGCTTGATGACGGCACCGTCCGGGCAGAGGTTGCCGCGCAGGACGGCGACCCCGCCCTCGCCGGCGACCGGGTTGTCCCGGGTGCGGATGACGTCGTCGTCGTGGACGACGGCCCCCGCGATCTGCTCGCCCAGGGTGCCGTTGACGGTCGGCCGGTCCAGGTGGAGCAGGTCGGTGATCCGGGAGAGGAAGGCGGGCAAACCACCGGCGAAGTGGAAGTCCTCCATCAGGTACGTCTGTCCGCCGGGCCGGACGTTCGCCAGCACCGGCACGGTACGCGCGATGCGGTCGAAGTCGTCGAGGGTGAGCGGGACCTGGCAGCGTCCGGCCATCGCGATCAGGTGGATGACCGCGTTGGTGGAGCCGCCGAGCCCGAGCACGGTGGTGACGGCGTCCTCGAAGGCCTCGCGGGTGAGGATCTCGGACGGCCTGAGCCCGGTCCAGGCGAGCTCGACCGCGCGGCGCCCGGAGGCCGCGGCCATCCGCTCGTGCGCGGAGTCCACGGCGGGGATCGAGGAGGCACCCGGCAGGGTCATGCCCAGGGTCTCCGCCGCCGCGGTCATCGTGGACGCGGTCCCCATGGTCATGCAGTGCCCCGGGGAGCGCGCCAACCCGCCCTGGAGTTCCCGCAGTTCGCAGTCGGTCAGGTTGCCCGCGCGGTGCTCGTCCCAGTACTTCCACATGTCGGTGCCGGAGCCGAGGGTCTCCCCGCGCCAGTGCCCCGGCAGCATCGGCCCCGCGGGCACGAACACCGAGGTGACGTCGGCGGAGGCCGCGCCCATGAGCAGCGCGGGCGTCGACTTGTCGCAGCCGCCGAGCAGCACCGCCGCGTCGATCGGGTACGACCGCAGCAGCTCCTCCGTCTCCATGGCGAGGAGGTTGCGGTAGAGCATCGGGGTCGGCTTCTGGTAGGTCTCGGAGAGGGTGGCGACCGGGAACTCCAGCGGGAAGCCGCCGGCCTGCCACACTCCCCGCTTGACCGCCTCGGCGCGCTCGCGCAGGTGGACGTGGCAGGGGTTGATGTCGGACCAGGTGTTGAGGACGGCGATCACCGGGCGGCCCCGGTACTCCTCGGCCTCGTAACCGAGCTGGCGCATCCGGGCGTTGTGCGACCAGGTGCGCAACTGGCCCTCGGTGCCGTACCACTGGTGGCTTCTGAGCTCCTCGGGGCGCTTCCTGTGGGTCATATCGACCACCCGGCGGCTATCGCGGCGACCTCGGCGCGCGCGCTCGGCGGCAGCTCGCGGCTGGGAGGGCGCACTTCGCGGCGGCACAGGCCGAGGGATGCGAGGGCCTCCTTGACGACGGTGACGTTGTCGGCGGAGCCGTTCGCGGCCCGGAGTTCCTCGAAGCGGCGGATCTGCTCCCAGATCTTCATGGCGGCCGGGTAGTCACCGGACCGAAGCGCTTCGATCATGTTCAGCGAAACGGCCGGGGCGACGTTCACGAGCCCGGAGGTGAAGCCGGTGGCGCCCGCCGAGAAGTAGGAGGGGGCGTAGGGCTCGGCGAGCCCGGCGACCCACACGAAGCGTTCCAGTCCCGCGTCCCGGGCGAAGGCGGCGAACTTGGCCGCGTCCGGGACGGCGTACTTCACGCCGATCACGTTGGGGCAGGCGTCGGCCAGTTCGGCGAGGCGGTCGCCGCCGAGCTGGGCGTTGCGGATGTACGGGACGACTCCCAGCTCCGGGACGGCCGAGGCGATCGCCCGGTGGTAGTCGATCCAGCCGCCCTGCGAGACGTAGGGGTGGACGGGCTGGTGGACCATGACCATGCCCACGCCGAGTTCCCTGGCGTGCCGGGCAGAGGCGACGGCGGTGGGGACGTCGTGGCCGACACCGACGAGGACGTTCGCCCGGTCCCCTGCCTCCTCGACGGTCAACTCCGTGACCAGGCGGCGCTCTTCGGGACTGAGGGCGTAGAACTCGCCGGTGTTCCCGTTGGGGGTGACGGTGGTGATCCCTCCGTCGAGCAGCCGGCGCAGCAGGGCCCGGTGGGTGTCCTGGTCGACGGTGCCGTCCTCGGCGAACGGGGTCACCGGGATCGCCACCACGTCGGCCAGGGCTGCCCGCTGGGTCTCGAAGCTCTCGCTGCTCATTCCTGGCCTTCCTGGTCCAGCACTCCGGGGAACGCTCGTTCCACGAAGGACGCGATGTGGGCGTGCAGGGCGCGGGCCGCGCCGTCCGCGTCGCCGGCCAGGGCGAGCCGCAGGATCTCCCGGTGCTCCCCCGCCTCCCGGTCCCAGGAGGGCGAGGCGGCCCAGGCGACGGCGGAGACCAGGGCGGCCTGGTCGCGGACCTCGTCGAGCATCCGGCCGAGCAGCGGATTGCCGCAGGGCAGGTAGAGGGCGCGGTGGAACTCCCGGTTGGCGAGGGAGCGTTCGGCGGTGTCGGTGGCGTCGTCGGCCCGGGTCAGGGCGTCCCGCGCGGCCTCCAGCGACGCCCCGCGCCGTACGGCCCGCTTGAGCGCCTCGGGTTCGAGGAGCAGCCGGACGTCGTAGACCTCGCGCGCCATGTCCGCGTCCACCATGCGCACCGTGACGCCCTTGTACTGGTTCATCACGACGAGCCCGGTCCCGGCCAGGGTCTTGAGCGCCTCGCGCACCGGGGTCTTGGACACCCCGAACTGGGCGGCGAGTTCGGTCTCCACCAGGGCCTGACCAGGCGTCAGGCGCCCGGTGAGGATGCGGCGTTTGATCTCCTCCAGCACGTACTGCGTGCGGGAGGGGATCGGCGTGGGCACAGAGGTCATGCGCGCCTCTCGGATCTCGCGTATCGGATCTTGCGTATCTGATCTCGCGTATCGCGTCTCATATATGACGTACGAAGTACGACGCGTTGAAGGTAAGAGGACGGTGTTGTTTCGTCAATGCTTCCGGCAGAGGAAGTCGAAGTTGCGCCGCGGCCGCGTCAGACGAGCCGGGTGGCGCCCTCGAAGGCCGTACTGGTGCGCCCGGCGAAGGCGGCGGCCGCGCGCGTGGTCGCCGCTTCCCTGGTGAGCGTGGGTCCCACATGGGTGACGATCAGTTCGCGCGCCCCGGCCTTGCGGGCGATGTCTCCGGCGTCCTCGGGGGTCAGATGGACCTGTTCGCCTTCGCGATGCCGGTCGATGTCCGCCTCGCACAGGAACAGGTCCGACTCCGCGGCGAGTTCGACCAGGGCCGCGCAGGGTCCGCTGTCCCCCGAGTAGGCGAGGACGCGTCCGGCGCACTCGGCGCGCAGCCCGTACGCCTCCGTGTCGTGCGCGACGGCCCGCGCGGCCAGCCGCAGGTTCCAGTGCCGGGTCTCGTGACCGTCGTACAGGGGATGGAAGGTGAGGATGCCGTCGAGGAAGCGCACGTCGGAGCGCCCGAAGAACCCGGCGAGCCGGTGGGCGCAGCCGGGCGGGGCGTAGACCGGGATCGGGGCGGGCGGGGTGAGTCCGCCGTAGGCGAAGGCGTAGACGGCGGCGAGGAGATCGGCACTGTGATCGGCGTGCAGGTGGGAGATCCAGATCGCCGTCAGCCGCGAGGGGTCCGTGTGCCGCTGCAATTCCGCGAAGGTGCCGGGTCCGGCGTCCACCCACACCTCGGCGCCCCCGCCGCGCAGCAGATAGCC
>NZ_LJBR01000390.1 GCF_001282115.1 Streptomyces sp. NRRL B-24085
GGCTCGCGTCCGTGGGGGGACGCGTGGGGGGACCGTGGCCAGAAGCGCGAGCAGTGTGCCGTTCGAGGCCGACCGTGAGGTCCCGGCCCTGATCGTCAAGTTCGGCGACTACCCGCTGCACCACGGCGGAGTCGGCGCGATCCGCAGTCTGGGCCGCCTCGGCGTCCCCATGTACGCCATCACCGAGGACCGCTGCACACCCGCGGCCGCCTCCCGCTACCTCACCCGCGCGTTCGTCTGGCCGACGACCGGCACCGAGGACCCGCGCAGCCTGGTCGAGGGACTGATCCGGATCGGGCGCCGCATCGGCCGCCCCGCCGTCCTGGTGCCGACCGACGAGGAGGCGGCGGTCCTGATCGCCGAGCACCAGAACGACCTCTTCGGCCGGTTCCTCTTCCCGCGCGTGGAGCCCGCTCTCACCCGCCGGCTGGCCAGCAAACAGGGCCTGCACGAACTGTGCGCGGAACACGGGATCGCCAGCCCGCAGGCCGCCTTCCCGCAGTCGTACGACGACATCGTGGCCTTCGCCGAGAAGGCCCGCTTCCCGGTGGTGGCCAAGAACCGCGAGGCGTTCGTACGGCGCCGGCGGCCCGCGGTGGGCGGCACCACCCGCATCGCCACCCGTGAGGGGCTGCTCGCCCTCGCCCGTGACTGGGGCGAGCGGCCCGGGGTGATCCTCCAGGAGTACCTGCCGCGCGAGGAGGCCGAGGACTGGATCGTGCACGCCTACTTCGACGGCAACTCCGCCCCGCTGGCCCTGTTCACCGGCGTCAAGGTGCGCTCCTGGCCGCCGCACGCGGGCATGACCGCCAACGCGTACGTCGTGGACAACCCGGAACTCGCGGACCTCGCCGCACGCTTCGTCAAACAGATCGGCTACACCGGCATCATCGACCTCGACCTGCGCTTCGACCGGCGCGACGGCCAGTACAAACTGCTCGACTTCAACCCCCGCATGGGCGCCCAGTTCCGGCTCTTCGAGAGCGAGTCGGGGGTGGACGTCGTCCGCGCCATGCACCTGGACCTGACCGGGCGGGCCGTCCCGGAGGGGGAGCAGCGGGCCGGTCGCCGCTACGTCGTGGAGAACATCGACCTGCCCGCCCTGCTCGCCTACCGCCGCAGCGGCTACACGACCCCGCACGCGCCGGCGCGGCCCAGCGGGACCGAGCTGGCCTGGTTCGCGGGTGACGACCCGCTGCCGTTCCTCACCATGCTCGGCCGGTTCGTGCGGCCCGGCGCCAGGCACCTCTACCAGCTCTGGCGGACCAACCGGCGGGGCGGAAAGACCAGTTGAACAGCGGCACCACCACGAAGTGACGAAGTGACGTCCTGGGGAGGGACTTCGTGATCCAACCGGTAGCAGTCATCGGCGCCGGGCCCTTCGGCCTGTCGACCGCGGCCCATCTGCGGGCCCGCGGCATCCCCGTGCGCGTCTTCGGCGACCCCATGGTGAGCTGGCGCGACCACATGCCCGCGGGCATGCTCCTCAAGTCGACCCCGGCCGCCTCCAGCCTGGACGCGCCCCAGCCCGGGCACACCCTCGGCGACTACTGCGACGCGGCGGGCATCCGCCGGCTGGTGACGGACGAGGACATCGTCCCCGTCGAGACGTTCATCGCCTACGGCCGGTGGTTCCAGCAGAAGCTGGTGCCCGAGCTGGAACAGGTGCGGGTCGTGTCCGTGGACCGCAGCGAGCGGGGCGGCTTCCAGCTCAAGCTGGACTCGGGGGAGTCGTTCACCGCGCGGGCGGTGGTCGTGGCCACCGGTCTGTCGGGGCTGTCCCACCTGCCCCGGGAGCTGGCCGCCGCCCTGCCCGACGGACCGGCGCCCACCGGCCCGGTCTCCCACAGCTCCCAGCACCACGACCTCGGCCGCTACTCCGGCAAGGAGCTGATCGTCGTCGGGGCCGGCCAGTCCGCGCTGGAGACGGCGGTCCTCGCGGCGGAGGCGGGCGCCCGGGTCCGGGTGGTCGCCCGGGGACGCGGCCGGGTGGCCTTCGGCGCACCGCCGTGGCAGCAGCCGAGGCTGCGCCCCGAGTCGCCCTTCGGCCGGGCCTGGTCCCTGTGGGCCCTGACCTACTACCCGCACCCCTACCGCCGGCTCCCGGCGGGCGCCCGCCACTACCTGGTCCGACGGGTTCTCGGCCCGCTCGGCGCGTGGTGGCTGCGTGAGCGCTTCGAGGGCAGGGTGCAGGTCACCGAGGTGGACCGGATCCTCAGGGCGGACACGGTCGACGGCCGTCCTGCGCTGGAGGTCCTCTCCCACACCGGGGCGCCGGACCGCCTCTCCGCCGACCACGTCATCGCGGCCACCGGCTACCGCGTCGACCTCGCCGCGATGGACTTCCTCGGGCACGAACTGCGCACCGCCCTGGCGGTCAGCCGCGGCACGCCCAGGCTCGGCGCCGGGTACGTCTCCTCCGTCCCGGGCCTGTACTTCACCGGCCTGCCGGCGGCGGCGTCCTACGGCCCGGTCATGCGCTTCGTGTGCGGCACGGAGTACGCCTCTCCGAGGCTTGTCCGACACCTGGCGGCGGCTCACGGCTGAGGCCGACGGGGGGTCTTCGACGGGTTGTTCCCTTGCGTGCGGGGTTCGGGGTG
>NZ_LJBR01000391.1 GCF_001282115.1 Streptomyces sp. NRRL B-24085
CGCCCCGCGAGACGGCATCCGGCGGGGGAGCGGGGCGTGCTCACCGTCGGTGGCGGCGGCCACCGCGACGCCGGGCGCCGGGGGCGCGGTACGCCGGGTCGTCGGGCCGGTGGGCGCCTCCTGGCCGGAGTCGGACCGTGCGGCCGTAGGACCTGTCGGCCGGGCCGGATCCGGGGGCGGTGTCGTGTCCGTGCCGGCCTCCGCGGTCCCGGCCGGTGCCGCGGGCGCTTCCGGGGCGGTGGCCGCCGGGACCGCGGAGGCCACCGGGCTCATCGTCAGCAGGAGGGAGGAGGGAATGGTGATCTCGGCCGTCACACCGCCGCCCGGGGTGCGGGAGAGGACCACGCCGACCTCCCAGCGGCGGGCCAGGGTGCCCACCACGAACAGGCCGAGCACCTTCGTCGGGACGAGGTCGAGGCGTTCGCGGCGGATGAGGCGGGCGTTCTCCTCCGCCAGGCGCTCCGGGCTCATGCCGAGACCGTGGTCGGAGATCACGACCAGCGCGCCTTCGTGACTGTCCTTGACGATCACCTCGACGGGGCTGCCGGCCGGCGAGAACGACACGGCGTTCTCGACGAGTTCGGCCACCATCAGGGTGAGGTCGCCGATGATGTCCGGCTCGACCATGACCTCCGTGCCGGCCTGGAGGGAGACCCGCTGGAAGCCCTCGATCTGGCCGAGCGCGGCACGGACCACGTTGGTGAGGGCGAGCGGCCCCGAGTCGAGGACGGTCTCGCGGATGCCGGCGAGCAGCATCAGGCTGTCGGCGTTGCGGCGCAGGCGGACCGCGATGTGGTCGATGCTGTAGAGGCGTTCCAGCAGCGCCGGGTCGGTCTCGCCGCGCTCGACCGCGTCGATCAGGGCCAACTGGCGGGTCGTCAGGTTGCTGACCCGGCGGCCCACGTTGCCGAACATCTCGGCGACGTTGCGGCGGCTGAGCACCTGGCGTTCGAGGAGCGCGACCGCGGTGGTCTGCACCTGGTTGAACACGTCGGCGAGGTCACCGATCTCGTCCTTCGCGGTGACCGGCATCTCCTGGAGCCGCGGTGTCCCGGTGTCCTCGGTGTCGTCGTCGGCCACCCGGGCCAGCTCACGGCCCGCCACCTCGGCGACCTGCCGGGCGGCACCGGTGAGCGCCTGCACCGGACGCACCACCGAGCGCCGCACGGCCACCGAGAAGGCGAGCCAGAGCACGAAGCCCAGCAGGGTCGACCCGAGCAGCCAGGCGGCGTTCGAGCGCGCGTCCCGGGAGGCGGTGTCGGCGCGGTCGGCGATCTGGTCGATGAGCGAAGTGGTGGTCTTCAGCCGGGTCCGGGCCTGGGTGCGGTAGTCCGGGTAGGAGTCGAGCGCCGTCTGGAAGGCTTCCTTGATCTCGGCCGGGGTGTCCGCCTGGAGCGAGCCGGGGTCGATCTGGAGCTCGGCGTACTGGCGGGCGATCGTCGCCTGGGCCCTGTTGTGCTCGATGTCGCCGAGTTCCTCGGACTGCGCCGGGGTGGCGAACCGGCCGAAGCGTTCGACCTGGTGGGTGTACTCGTCGAAGGAGCCGATCGCGCCGATCAGCTCGATGAGGGCGTTGGAGTCGCCGGTCGTCGCGGAGAAGACCCCGGTCTCGAAGGCGCCGTGCGCGGCGTCGGCGCGCAGCAGCGAGTCGAGCAGGTTGCCGGTGAAGGTGGCGGCGAGGGCCGGGTTGCGGTCGAGCCCGAGGCCGTCGATCAGGCCCTTGGCGGCGTCGCTGTAGGCCGGGTCGATGTTGTCGGCGGGCAGGTAGGACCTCTCGATCGTGTTGCGCAGGTCCTCCAGGCCGTCGACCTCGCGCAGGGCCTCGGCCTCTTCCTGCGGCAGCCGGCCGCCGAAGACCTCCAGGACCTTCTCGACCTGGTTGTCCACGCGGATCTGCGCCTCGCGGTAGGCGGACTGCGAGGGCGCCTCGCCCTCCCGGCTGGACTGGTGGCGCACGGAGAGCAGGACGGCCTGCTGGTGCTCGGCCTCCAACTGCCCGACCAGCTTGGCCACCTGGGCGCTGTCCCGCACCAACTGGGCCGCGTCCGAGGCGTCCCGGGACTGGCCGACCTGGTCGGCGAAGAGATAGGCCAGCAGTGCGGCGACCACCGCGAGCGGCACACCCACCAGGACGTTCAGCTTGCGCCGGAACGGCCAGCGCTCGGCGAAGTCCCGCAGCCCCCGGTTGCCGCGTGCACCGTCCCGGTCCGGCGGTGGTGCCGACCGGGTGGACGCGTCCACCTCGTTCGTGGACACCAGCCCTCCTTCGTGGGTGTCTCGGCCGACGCGCGTGAACGCTTCTGACCGATTCTGATCGCTACGGGACGGTGCGTAGGGACACCAGAGTGGCTCCCGCACGCCTGTGTGACCGGCGCCAACTGCGGCGAGACTACAGCCTCTTCGGACAGCGCTTGTGGCCGCCCTGAGTCAAGAATCCGTTACAACCCGGGTCGCTCCCCGCGTGCCGGTTTTGCGCTTCCTTCACAACCGACTACGAGTAGAGGCCAATTGTGACCAGGCCGCTCTTGACTGGGCTGGAACGGGCTGGATTGGATCAGTGCAAGGGCTTCCCCGCACGAACGCCCTGAACCCCTTGGCAGCCCCTGAGTTCCGGAACGGAAATCGTGACTTACACCGCCGCACACCGCAGGTCCCTCAGGAAGAACCCCGGCGTGGCCGCCGTCGCGCTCGCCGCCGCCACGGTGCTGCTGGCCGGGTGCGGGTCCTCCGACGACTCCTCCGACCCGCTGAGCGAGGACACGGGAGGCGCCGCGAGCGGCGACACGGTCGTCGTCGGCTCGAACAACTTCGCCGAGAGCATCCTGCTCGCCGACATCTACGGCGAGGCCCTGAAGGCCAAGGGCATCAAGGTCACCTACAAGCCCAACATCGGCAGCCGCGAGACCACGTACGGGCTGCTCAAGAACGGCTCCATCACCGTCCTGCCCGAGTACAACGGTTCGCTGCTCGCCTACCTGGACAAGGACGCGGCGCAGAAGTCCGCCGAGTCCGTGAACGCCGCGGTCAAGGCCAAGCTCGACTCCAAGCTGACGCTGCTCGACTCGGCGCCGGCCGAGGACAAGGACTCCGTCTCGGTCAACGCGGACACCGCGAAGAAGTACAACCTGACGGCCTCGTCCACGCTCGCCGACCTCAAGGACATCGCCCCGGAGCTGGTCATCGGCGGCTCGCCGGAGTTCCAGACCCGGCAGCAGGGGCTGCTCGGCCTCGAGTCCCAGTACGGCCTGAAGTTCAAGTCCTTCAAGGCCCTCGACGCGGGCGGCCCGCTCACCCAGGCGGCGCTGAAGAAGAACACCGTCCAGGCCGCGGACATCTTCACGACCGACCCGACCATCACCAAGGAGAAGTTCGTCGTCCTCCAGGACCCGAAGAACCTCTTCGGCTTCGCGAACGTGACCCCGCTGGTCTACAAGTCCGGTCTCAGCCAGGAGGGCGTGGCCGCCCTGAACGCGGTCTCGGCGAAGCTGGACACGAAGGCGCTCCTCGACATGGACTCCCAGGTCCAGCTCGACAACAAGGACCCGCTGGACGTGGCCAAGGCCTGGCTGAAGTCCAACGGCCTCGGCTGACGGCAGGCACGGCCGGACGGATCGAACCGGGCCCGGCGCGGAGTCACTCCGCGCCGGGCCCGGCGTCATGTGCGGGACTCCGGGCCGTGGAGGGGGACGCGAGGGGGCCTGCCGCGGTCGGTGTCCAGGGCGGCTAGTCGACCGCCGCCGCGATCAGGAGGTCCAGGAGAGTGATCAGGACGTCCCGGGAGGACTCGCGGCGGCGGGCGTCGCACAGGACCACCGGGACGGCCTCCGGGAGGGCGAGGGACTCCCTGATGTCCTCGGCCGGGTAGGGGTGCCGGCCGTCGAAGCCGTTCACGGCGACGACGAAGGGGATGCGCCGGCGTTCGAAGAAGTCCACGGCGGCGAAGCTCGACTCCGGGCGCCGGACGTCGATGAGGACGACCGCGCCCAGGGCACCGACGGCGAGGTCGTTCCACATGAACCAGAACCGCTGCTGCCCCGGCGTGCCGAAGAGGTAGAGCACCAGTTCGTCGCTGATGGTGATCCGGCCGAAGTCCATGGCCACCGTGGTGGCCCGCTTCTCCTCGATCCCGGCGAGGTCGTCCACGTCCAGGCCCGCGACCGTGAGGGGCTCCTCCGTGCGCAGCGGGGTGATCTCGCTGACCGACCCGACCATGGTGGTCTTGCCGACCCCGAAGCCCCCGGCGATGAGGATCTTCACGGTGTCGGGTGCGGCGGGCGTACCGGCCGTCCCGGTGGCGAGCGTGTCAGAGCCGGCCAAGGCCTTCCCTCACTTTCTGCAACAGGTCCAGGTCCGGAGCGCGGGGTGAGACAGGGCGCGGCGGGTGCGCGGTGATCAGGCCCTCCTCCAGGAGGTCGCACAGCATGATCACGACCACGCTGACCGGGAGGTCGAGCAGCGCGGCCAGTTCCGCCACGGCGACCGGGCGGGCGCACCGGCGCAGGATGCGGGTCTGCTCGGCCTGCGGGCGCGGGGCCCCTTCCGGGGGCGGGGCGACCGCGGTCACCGTCGTGATGAGGGTGAAGTCGGCGCGGCTGGGCCGGGTCCGTCCGCCGGTCAGGGCGAACGGTCGTACCAGCCGCCCCGACGCGTCACTGTCGGTCACCTCACCCGCCGGTGGGGCCGATGCCGGCCCGCGGTGCCGCGCTGAGGTGCTCGCCGATCTTCTTCACCAGCATGTTCATCTGGTACGCCACCACGCCGACGTCGGCGTTCGGCCCCGTGAGGACCACGAGGTGGGCGCCGGGGCCCGCGGAGGTGAGGACCAGGAAACTGTTGGCCATCTCGATGAGCGCCTGGCGCACCGGGCCGCCCCGGAAGTCCATGCTGACGCCCTTGCTCAGGCTCATCAGACCGGACGCGGTCGCCGCCAGCCGCTCGGCGTCGTCGCGCAGGAAGCCGGTGGACTTGCTGACGACCAGCCCGTCCTCGGAGAGCACGACAGCCTGCGTCACGTCGGCGACCCGCTCCACGAGTCCGGTGAGCAGTTGGTCGAGCTGGGTGTGCGTGGCGGGGGTGGGGCGTGTCATGGCGTGTCCTTCATGAGCGATCGGTGTGGGGAGTACGGGCGGCGACGGGCCGGTCCTGCGGGGCACGGGTCCCGTCGGGGCCGGCCCGTCGC
>NZ_LJBR01000392.1 GCF_001282115.1 Streptomyces sp. NRRL B-24085
TGCCCACCCCCCGCACCCGCCGGGCCCTCGCCCTCGTCTGCGCCCTCCTCGTCCTCGCCGTCTCCTACGGCCTGGTCCGGCGCGGCTACCACTGGCCCCTCGACGTCCTGGCCAGTTGGTGCCTGTCCGCACTGCTCCTTTCGCTGCTGGTGACGGTCGTCAGGCGGTACGGCCCGAAGCGTCAGCCGAAGTAGCCGTCGAAGGTCCTCTGGAACTCCCCGCCGGAGTAGCGGTCCCAGTTGACCGACCAGGTCATCAGGCCGCGCAGGGCGGGCCAGGTGCCGTGGGTGGCGTACGAGCCGCAGTTCGTCCTCTTGGTCAGGCAGTCGAGGGTCCTGGTGACCTCCGCCGGGGGGACGTAGCCGTTGCCCGCGTGCGTGGAGGCGGGCATGCCGATGGCGATCTGGTCGGGGCGCAGCGGCGGGAAGACGTTCGCGGGGTCGCCTGCGACCGGGAAGCCGGTGAGGAGCATGTCGGTCATGGCGATGTGGAAGTCCGCGCCGCCCATCGAGTGGTACTGGTTGTCGAGGCCCATGATCGGCCCCGAGTTGTAGTCCTGGACGTGCAGCAGGGTGAGGTCGTCGCGCAGGGCGTGGATCACCGGGAGGTAGGCGCCGCAGCGGGGGTCCTGGCCGCCCCACTTGCCCGTGCCGTAGTACTGGTAGCCCATCTGCACGAAGAAGGTCTCCGGGGCCATCGACAACACGAAGCGTGCCCCGTACTTCGCCTTCAGTGTCTTCAGCGCCGAGATCAGGTTCACGACCACCGGGGTCTTCGGGTTCCTGAAGTCCGTGTCATCGGCGTTCAGCGAGAGGGAGTGGCCCTCGAAGTCGACGTCCAGGCCGTCGAGGCCGTAGGTGTCGATGATCGAGGAGACCGAGGAGACGAAGGCGTCCCGGGCCGCCGTCGTGGTCAGCTGGACCTGGCCGTTCTGGCCGCCGATCGAGATGAGCACCTTCTTGCCCGCCGCCTGCTTCGCCCTGATCGCCGCCTTGAAGTCGGCGTCGGACTCGACGTTCGGGCATTCCGTGACCGGGCAGCGGGTGAAGCGGATGTCGCCGGAGGTGACCGAGGTGGGTTCGCCGAAGGCCAGGTCGATGACGTCCCAGCTGTCGGGGACGTCGGCGAGGCGTGTGTAACCGGCGCCGTTGGCGAAGCTCGCGTGGAGGTAGCCGACGAGGGCGTGGGCGGGAAGACCGGTGGAAGCGCCCGCGGACGTGGTCACGTCGACGGCACCCGACCTCGCCGACTCCCCCGCGTCGTTGACCGCCGCGACCTGGAAGCCGTACGCCGTCGAGGGCGCGAGCCCGCTCACGGTGGCCGAAGGCACGCTCACCGTCTGGACCCTGGCGCCGTCCCGGTAGACGGCGTAGCCGGTGGCTCCCGTGACCGCCGTCCAGGACAGGGCCACGCTGGAGGAGGTGACCGTGCCCGCCTTCAGGCCCGTGGGCACGGCGGGCGGCTGACCGACGTCGGCGCCCGGTCCGGTGAGGGACACGTCGTCCGCGTGGTACGCGCCCGTCCCGTACCAGCCGTGCGTGTAGACCGTGACCTTGGTGGTGGACGGGCCGGTGCGGAAGGTCGTGGTGAGCCGCTGCCAGTCGGGGGCGGACTGGGTCCAGGTGGAGACGTCCGTGGTGCCGGTGCCGCTCGCGCCGAGGTAGACGTAGGAGCCGCGGACGTGTCCGGCGAGCGTGTACTGCGCGTCGGGCCGCACGGTCACGGTCTGGGCGCACTGGGCGAAGTCGCTGCCGGCCGGTGTCGCCCGCAGCGCCGAACTCCCACTGTGCACAGGGCTGTTGACGGTGGTACCCGCGGAGCAGGTCCAGCCGTCGAGTCCCGCTTCGAAGCCTCCGTTGCGCACCAGGTCCGCGTCGGCCGCACGGGCGGCCGACGAGAGCGCGGTGACGCCGGACAGGGCCAGCAGGACGGCCGTCAGGGCGGCGAGGACGGGTCTGACGGTTCGGACGGGTCCGGTGCGTTCCACAAGAGCCTCCGGGCATGGGGGAATTGGAGGGTGGAGCGCGCCCAACTTGGTCCAGACCAATCCAGGTTGTCAAGACCTCTCGTCGCAACTACCGGCTCACCCTGAGCCGTCGCCCTCCGTCGCAAGACCCGCCGCCGCCTCGTGCATGGCCAGTTCGAGCAGTGCCGGATCGACGAGGACCCCGGAGCCGTCCGGCGGAACCAGCCAGCGCACGCCTCCTCCGGCCGCCCGGCCCGGGTACGGCACGACGATCCAGGTGCCGGCGCCGGCCGTACGGATGCCGGTGCCGAGCCAGCGGGCCGCGGTGCCCGGCGGCACGAAGAACCCCATGCGGGCGTCGCCGAAGTCCACGAGCACCGGGCCGGGCCGGTCGAGGATGCGGGTGAGGACGTCGAGGGTCGGATAGCCGAGCTCACCCGGCAGGATCAGTACGTCCCATGCCTTGCCGGCCGGGAGCAGCGCCACCCCGAGGGGGTTGCGCTCCCACTCCAGGCGGCAGGCCTCGGGATCCGGTGCGACGGATGCCAGCCACTCGACCGCCGTCTTCGCCCCTGTCATGAGAAGACCTCCTTCTCTCTCGTCGACGCTGTTCGCGTCACGAGGGAGAGGAGGTTTCCCGGCGAGCATTACGCGGGTTCTGACCACCCGTTGGAGTGAATCAGATCACCTACGACCGTTCAGCTGTCGAATCCCAGACCGAGCTTGTCCATGGTCCGCAGCCACAGGTTGCGCCGCCCGCCGTGCGCGTCGGCGCGCGCCAGCGACCACTTGGTGAGGGCGATGCCGGTCCAGGCGAAGGGCTCCGGCGGGAAGGGCAGCGGCTTCTTGCGCACCATCTCCAGCCGCGTCCGTTCCGTGTCCTGCCCCGCCAGCAGGTCCAGCATCACGTCCGCGCCGAACCGGGTCGCCCCGACGCCGAGACCCGTGTAGCCCGCCGCGTACGCCACCTTGCCCTGGTGGGCGGTGCCGTAGAACGCGGAGAACCGCGAGCAGGTGTCGATCGCGCCGCCCCACGCGTGCGTGAAGCGCACCCCCTCCAACTGCGGGAAGCAGGTGAAGAAGTGCCCGGCGAGCTTGGCGTACGTCTCCGGCCGGTCGTCGTACTCGGCCCGCACCCGCCCGCCGTACGGGTAGACCGCGTCGTAACCGCCCCACAGGATCCGGTTGTCGGCGGACAGCCGGAAGTAGTGGAACTGGTTGGCGCTGTCCCCGAGCCCCTGCCGGTTCCTCCAGCCGACCGACGCGAGCTGTTCCCCGCTCAGCGGTTCGGTCATCAGCGCGTAGTCGTAGACCGGGACGGTGTACGCCCGCACCCGCCTGACCAGGTTGGGGAAGATGTTGGTGCCCAGCGCGACCTTCCGTGCGCGCACGGAACCGTACGGCGTGCGTACGGCCATGCCGGCGCCGTAGGGCTTCAGGTCCAGGGCCGGTGTGTGCTCGTAGACGCGGACGCCGAGTCTCCGGCACGCCCGCTTCAGGCCCCAGACGAGCTTGGCCGGGTTGAGCATGGCCACGCCCCGGCGGTCCCACAGTCCCGCCTCGAAGGTCGGGGAGGCGACCTGCTCGCGCACCGCCTCGGCGTCGAGGAAGTCGATCCCGTCGGCGAGGCCCTTCTCCTGGAGCTCCCCGTACCAGTCGCGCAGTTCCCGGGCCTGGTACGTCTCGGTCGCCACGTCGATCTCGCCGGTGCGCTCGAACTCGCAGTCGAGGTCGTGCCGGGCGACCGCCTTCTCGATCTCGTCGAGGTTGCGGGCGCCCAGCTCCTGGAGCTTGTGGATCTCGTCGGGCCAGCGGGTCAGCCCGTTGGGCAGCCCGTGGGTGAGGGAGGCGGCGCAGAAGCCGCCGTTGCGGCCGGAGGCGGCCCAGCCCACCTCACGGCCTTCCAGCAGGACGACGTCCCGCCCGGGGTCGCGCTCCTTCGCGTTGAGCGCGGTCCACAGCCCGCTGTAGCCGCCGCCGACGACCAGCAGGTCGCAGGTCTCGGCGCCGGTGAGGGCGGGCTCGGGGTGGGGCCTGCCGGGGTCGTCCAGCCAGTACGGGACCGGCTGGGCTTCGGAAAGTGCCTTCGTCCAACGGCTCATGGCGCTCGGGGCCATGATTTCAACTCCCTACAGAGGGTTCTGCGAAAAGGGCTATGCCTTTTGCCTGTTGCGGCGGTTGCTGACGACCATGGAGGTCAGCACCAGGAGGACGGCGACGAGGAACATGGCCGTGCCGATGACGTTGATCTGCACGGGAGTTCCGCGCTGCGCCGATCCCCAGACGAACATGGGGAAGGTGACGGTCGAGCCGGCGTTGAAGTTGGTGATGATGAAGTCGTCGAAGGAGAGCGCGAAGGCGAGCAGCGCGCCCGCGGCGATCCCGGGGGCGGCGATCGGCAGGGTGACCCGGACGAAGGTCTGGAGAGGACCGGCGTACAGGTCCTGAGCGGCCTGTTCCAGCCGTGGGTCCATCGACATCACGCGCGCCTTGACCGCCGTCACCACGAAGCTCAGGCAGAACATGATGTGGGCGATGAGGATGGTCCAGAAGCCCAGCTGCGCGCCCATGTTGAGGAACAGGGTGAGCAGCGAGGCCGCCATGACGACCTCGGGCATGGCCATCGGCAGGAAGATCAGCGAGTTCACGGCGCCGCGGGCGCGGAAGCGGTAGCGGACCAGCGCGAAGGCGATCAGCGTGCCGAGGACGGTGGCGCCGATCGTCGCCCAGAACGCGATCTGGAGGCTGACGGAGAGCGAGCCGCACATGTCGGCGACCCCGCAGGGGTCCTTCCAGGCGTCCGTGGAGAACTGCTGCCACTCGTAGTTGAAGCGCCCCTTCGGCTTGTTGAAGGAGAACACCGTGACGACGACGTTCGGCAGCAGGAGATATCCGAGCGTGACCAGTCCCGCGATGACGACGAGATGACGCTTGAGCCAGTTGACGAAGGCCATTTAAACCAGATCCTCCGTGCCGGACCTACGGATGTAGAAGGTGACCATGAAGAGAATCGCGGCCATCAGGATGAAGGAGAGGGCCGCGGCCGTCGGGTAGTCCAGGATGCGCAGGAACTGCGTCTGGATGACGTTGCCGACCATGCGGGTGTCCGTGGAGCCGAGCAGGTCGGCGTTGACGTAGTCGCCGGCCGCGGGGATGAAGGTCAGCAGGGTGCCGGAGACCACACCCGGCATCGACAGCGGGAAGGTGACCTTCCGGAAGGTGGTGACCGGCTTGGCGTACAGGTCGCCGGCCGCCTCGTGCAGCCGCCCGTCGATGCGTTCCAGCGAGGTGTACAGCGGCAGGATCATGAACGGCAGGAAGTTGTACGTCAGACCGCAGACCACCGCCAGCGGGGTGGCCAGGACACGGTCGCCGGTGGTCCAGCCGAGCCAGTTGGTGACGTCCAGGACGTGCAGCGTGTTGAGGGCGCCGACGACGGGACCGCTGTCCGCGAGGATCGTCTTCCAGGCGAGGGTGCGGATCAGGAAGCTGGTGAAGAACGGCGCGATCACCAGGACCATGATCAGGTTCCGCCAGCGTCCCGCGCGGAAGGCGATCAGGTACGCCAGCGGATACCCCAGCACCAGGCAGAGGATCGTCGCGGCACCGGCGTACAGGATCGAGCGCAGGAACTGCGGCCAGTAGTCGGACAGGGCGTCCCAGTAGGTGGCGAAGTGCCAGGTGACCTTGTAGCCCGTCTCCAGGGAGCCCGTCTGCACGGACGTGGAGGCCTGGTAGATCATCGGCAGCGCGAAGAAGACCAGCAGCCACAGGATGCCGGGCAGCAGCAGCCAGTACGGGGTGAAGCGGCCCCGCTTGCGCGGGGGCTTCTTCTCGGGCGCGGTCGGGGAGAGCGGCGGGGGCGCCTCGGTGAGCGTCGCCATCAGACCGTCGCCTCTTCCTGGATGCCGGCGTCGATGTCCTGGGCGGCGTCCAGTCCGAAGGTGTGCGCCGGGTTCCAGTGCAGGACGACCTCGGCGCCGGGCACCAGCCGGTCGTCGCGGTCGATGTTCTGGGCGTAGACCTCGAACTCGGGACAGACGGGGCTGTCGATGACGTACTGCGTGGAGACGCCGATGAAGGAGGAGTCGGCGATCTTCCCGGTGATCCGGTTGCGGCCCACGGGGATCTCCCCGGCCTGGTCCGCGTGCGTGAGGGAGATCTTCTCGGGACGCACGCCCACGAGCACCTTGCCACCGGTCGCGGTGGGCCCGGAGTAGCGCGCCTCGGGCAGGACCAGCTTCCCGCCGCCCGCCTTCAGCACGATCTCGCCGCCGCTCCTGGAGTCGACCTCGGCCTCGATGAGGTTGGAGGTGCCGAGGAAGTTGGCGACGAAGGTGGTCTGCGGGTTCTCGTACAGGTCGGTCGGCGAGCCGAGCTGCTCGACGCGGCCCGCGTTCATCACGGCGACCGTGTCGGCCATGGTCATGGCCTCCTCCTGGTCGTGCGTGACGTGCACGAAGGTGATGCCGACCTCGGTCTGGATGCGCTTGAGCTCCAGCTGCATCTGGCGGCGCAGCTTCAGGTCGAGGGCGCCGAGCGGCTCGTCGAGGAGGAGCACCTTGGGCGTGTTGATCAGCGCCCGGGCCACGGCGACGCGCTGCTGCTGGCCGCCGGAGAGCTGGTGCGGCTTCTTGCGGGCCTGCTCCCCGAGCTGGACGAGTTCCAGCATGTCCTCGACCTGTTTCTTGACCGACTTGATGCCGCGCCGGCGCAGGCCGAAGGCGACGTTCTCGAAGATGTCGAGGTGCGGGAAGAGGGCGTAGGACTGGAAGACGGTGTTCACCGGGCGCTTGTAGGGGGGCAGCCGGGTGACCTCCTGGTCGCCGAGGTGCACGGTGCCCGTGGTGGGCTCCTCCAGACCGGCGATCATGCGCAGGGTGGTCGTCTTGCCGCAGCCGGAGGCTCCGAGCAGGGCGAAGAAGGAGCCCTGGGGCACGGTCAGGTCCAGCGGCTGTACGGCGGTGAAGCCGTTGTCGTACGTCTTGCTGATGCCGGCGAGGCGGACGTCGCCGCTGCCCTCGGTGTTCTTGTTCGTCACGGTGATCACGCCCCAGTCAGCTTCGCGAACTTCTCTTCAAAGGCCGTCTCTTCCTTCGAGCTCAGGGAGCGGAAGGCGTGGGACTTCGCGGCCATGGCCTTGTCGGGGATGATCAGCGGGTTGTTCGCCGCATCCGGGTCGATCTTCTCCAGCTCGGGCTTCACACCGTCGACGGGAGACACGTAGTTGATGTACGCGGCGAGCTCGGCTGCCTGCCGGGGCTGGTAGTAGAAGTCGATGAGCCGCTCGGCGTTCGTCTTGTGACGGGCCTTGTTGGGGATCAGCATGTTGTCGGTCGACGTCATGTACCCGCTGTCCGGGATGACGAAGTCGATGTCCGGGCTGTCCGCCTTCAGTTGGACGACGTCACCGGCCCAGGCGACACAGGCTGCGAAGTCGCCGCTGGTCAGGTCGGAGGTGTAGTCGTTGCCGGTGAAGCGGCGGATCTGCCCCTTGTCGACGGCCTTCTGGAGGCGCGCGATGGCCGCGTCGTAGTCGTCGGTGGTGAAGTTCGCGGGGTCCTTGCCCATGTCGAGCAGGGTCATCCCGACGCTGTCGCGCATCTCCGACAGGAAGCCGACCCGGCCCTTGAGCTTGGGGTTGTCGAGCAGGTCGGAGACCGACTTCACCTCCTGGCCGTCGAGCGCCTTCTTGTTGTAGGCGATGACGGTCGAGATGCCCTGCCACACGTAGGAGTACGCCCGTCCCGGGTCCCAGTCGGGATCACGGAACTGCGCGGACAGGTTGGCGTACGCGTGGGGCAGGTGGGAGGCGTCGAGTTTCTGGACCCATCCGAGCCTGATGAGGCGCGCGGCGAGCCAGTCGGTGAGCACGATGATGTCGCGCCCGGTGTCCTGCCCCGCCGCCAGCTGCGGCTTGATCTTCCCGAAGAACTCGACGTTGTCGTTGATGTCCTCGGTGTACTTGACCGAGATGCCGGTCTGCTTCTTGAACTGGTCGAGCGTGGGGTGGTGCTTCTCGCTCTCGTCCACGTCGATGTACTCGGTCCAGTTGGAGAAGTTGACGGTCTTCTCCTCGGCCGAGTGGTCCTCCGCGGAGACCCCGCCCTGGGTGTTGCCGGCCGCGGGGATGCCGCAGGCGCTCAGCGCGCCGAGGCCGCCGACCGCGAGTGCGCCGCCCGCGGAGGCGCGCAACAGGGACCGCCGGGTCATCGCGGCCCGGCCGTTGCGGAAGCTGCGCCGCATGGCGGCCACTTGGGCCGGTGACAGGCGGTCGGGCTCGTACTGCTCCATGCGCTGGTGCCCTTTCGGGAAAGTGGGCGGCCGCGGGTCGGGCGGCCTGTACGGCTATCGGTCCCCGAAGATCGTGCGGTGCCAGTCCTTCCTGACGACCGCCGTGTTGTCGAACATAACGTGCTTGAGCTGGGTGTACTCCTCGAACGAGTACGCTGACATGTCCTTGCCGAAGCCGGACGCCTTGTACCCGCCGTGCGGCATCTCGCTGATGATCGGGATGTGGTCGTTGACCCACACGCACCCGGCCTTGATCTCCCGCGTGGCCCGGTTCGCCCGGTAGACGTCCCGGCTCCAGGCGGAGGCGGCGAGCCCGTACGGGGTGTCGTTGGCGAGCCGGATGCCCTCGTCGTCGCTGTCGAACGGCAGGACCACGAGGACCGGCCCGAAGATCTCGGACTGGACGATCTCGCTGTCCTGGGCGGCGTCGGCGACGAGCGTGGGCCTGTAGTAGGCGCCCTTGGCGAGCTCACCTCCGGGCGCCTCGCCACCGGTCACCACGCGCGCGTAGGCACGCGCACGGTCGACGAACCCGGCGACCCGGTCCCGCTGCACGTGCGAGATGAGCGGCCCGAGATCGGTGCCGGAGGCGAAGGGATCGCCGAGCCGTACGGTCTCCATCAGCGCGGCGGTGCGCTCCACGAACGCCTCGTACAGCGGCCGCTGCACGTACGCGCGCGTGGCGGCCGTGCAGTCCTGCCCGGTGTTGATGAGCGCGCCCGCGACGGCCCCGTTGACGGCGGCCTCCAGGTCGGCGTCGTCGAAGACGAGGAAGGGCGCCTTGCCGCCGAGTTCCAGATGGAGCCGCTTGACGGTGGCGGTGGCGATCTCGGCGACCCGCTTCCCCACGGCCGTCGACCCGGTGAACGAGGTCATGGCCACGTCCGGGTGCCCGACCAGCCGCTCCCCCGCCTCCTTCCCGGTCCCGGTGACGATGTTGACGACACCGTCCGGGATCCCGGCGTCGGTGGCGGCCTGGGCGAAGAGAAGAGAGGTCAGCGGAGTGATCTCCGCGGGCTTCAGAACGATGGTGTTGCCCGCCGCGACGGCCGGGAGGATCTTCCAGGCGGCCATCTGGAGCGGATAGTTCCAGGGCGCGATGGACCCGACGACCCCGATCGGCTCCCGCCGCACGTACGACGTGTGGTCCCCGGAGTACTCCCCGGCGGACTGCCCCTGAAGATGACGGGCCGCACCCGCGAAGAAGGCGGTGTTGTCAATGGTCCCCGAAACGTCGAACTCCCGGGTCAGCTTCAGCGGCTTCCCGCACTGGAGCGACTCCGCGCGGGCGAAGTCCTCGGCACGGTCGGCGAGCACGGCGGCGAACCGGTGCAGGGCGTCGGACCGCTCGCCCGGAGTACGGGCCGCCCACTCCGGGAAGGCGGCCCGGGCCGCGGCGACGGCGGCGTCCACGTCCTCGACGCCCGCCAGCTCGTAGGTGAAGACCTCCTCACCGCTCGCGGGATCCACGACCGCGTGCGTACGACCGGAGGTCCCCTTGGTGAGACGCCCTCCGATGAACTGCGCGCCTGCGGCGAACCGCTCCTGTGCCGCAAACCGGTCCGGGATGGCACTGCCCGGGTTGTGCATGTCGCTCTCCTCCGCCGTCATCCCACGGTTGCCGCGGGCGGGTGGCGTAGCTCCAGCTCGATTTGAGTGCCGATCCTGACAGAGCAATGACACTCCTACAAGTGATTCCGTTGTTGCCTTTCGGTTACGCGACGGAATCTGTCGACCAGGTGTCGAGTCGCCCCCGAAAAGGAAGGACGGAGTGTCAGTGGTTCCTGCCAGACTCGCGTGCATGGGGAGAGTCACGGGGAAGATCGATTCACAGGATGCCCTGGTCAGGCAGGTCCGGGCCGGAGCCAAGCTCAATTTTTTGTACTTCTGGGGCCACCGCCCGCGTCCGGACGGCCGGGTCGGCGCGAGTTGTCTGAGCCAGTGGTGGCCGTCGCCGTTCGTGGTGGACGGGGCGACCTACGCGACCGCCGAGCACTGGATGATGGCGGGCAAGGCACGCCTCTTCGACGACCCGGAGGCCGAGCGCCGCATTGTGGCCGCCGGACACCCGTCCCAGGCCAAGGCGGCGGGCCGCTCCGTCCGCGGCTTCGACGAGCAGGTCTGGCGGCGCGAGCGGTTCGGCATCGTCGTCGAGGGCAGCGTCCACAAGTTCGCGGCCCACGAGGACCTGCGGCACTTCCTGCTCGACACCGGCGACCGGGTGCTGGTGGAGGCCAGCCCGGTGGACCGGGTGTGGGGCATCGGCCTCGCCGCGGACGACGAGGCGGCGGGCGACCCGGAGCGCTGGCGGGGCCCGAACCTCCTCGGCTTCGCCCTCATGGAGGCAAGAGCCCGCCTCAGAAACGCGTGAAGGGGACCACCGGTCCGGTGGCCCCCTGTCTCCGCTCCGGGCGCTACCCCACCTGTACGGTCGCCACCGCGCCGAGGGAGCCGTCGTAGTAGTCGGGGTCGTCCTCCGAGTTGATGGCGGCGGTGATGCCGATGGCGAGCAGCACGATCACCGCGACCCCGAGGATCGTCCCGATGATCCCCATGATGAACCCGGCCTGCGCCTGCCCGTGGTTGGTGGCCTCGCCCCGGTCGGCCCGCTTGCGCCCCTTGATCCCGAACACGATGGCGAGCACCCCGAGCACCAGCGAGAGGACGCCGTACATGCAGAACAGGGCGCAGGACAGGATGCCCAGCACCATCGCGGCGACGCCCATGCCGTTCTGCGGCGGCCTCGGCGGGGCCCAGCCGCCGTATCCCTGCGGGCCCGCCGGATAGGTGGGGTAGCCGTAGCCGACGGGAGCACCGGGCCCCTCGGGTCCGATCGGCGGGGGCGGCACC
>NZ_LJBR01000393.1 GCF_001282115.1 Streptomyces sp. NRRL B-24085
GCCTCCTGGGAGTGGTGGGCAGAGGCCTGCGGAGGGGGGACCACCGGTGAGGTTCCCGGTGGGGGCGGCGACCCGCGACGACCATCCTCTTGTTGAGTACGTGACAACAAGACGGGTGACGGAATCCTGACTTCCGCCTTACTCAAGGGTGTTGGGGGATTGCTGATCGATGGTGGGCGGATGGGCGGGCGATGGCCACGGCTTGACCGTCCACGCTGGTCCGTGCCGCGTACGCCTCCCGCTCAGCCGTTGGTGTGGCCGGTGGTCTCCCAGAACCTGCGCAGGGCGCCGGCGAGTGCCTCCGGCGCCTCCTCGGCCATGTGGTGCCCGGACTCGATCGGGCCGCCTTCTGGAGGGGTGGTCGCCCAGTCGCGCCAGACGGCCAGGACGTCGCCGTAGAGGTCCTCCATGTCGTCGCGCGTGGCCCACAGGACCTGGAGCGGGCAGTCGATGCGGCGGCCGGCCCGCCGGTCGGCGTCGTCGTGCTCGCGGTCGACGCCGAGGCCGGCCCGGTAGTCCTCGCACATGGCGTGCACGGTGGCCGGGTTGTGGATCGCCTGCCGGAAGTCCTCGTACGCCTCGGCGCCCATCTGCTCGGACGTGGCCGTGTACCAGGCGTCGGGGTCGGCGTTGATGACGCGTTCGGCGGGCTTGGCCGTCTGGCCGAGGAAGAACCAGTGCCACCAGCTCGCGGCGAAACCGGCGTCGCAGCGGCGCAGGGCCTCCCCGATGGGGATCGCGTCCAGCACGCTGACGGCGGACACGGCCTCCGGGTGGTCCAGGGCGAGCCGGGTCGCCACGTACGCGCCCCGGTCGTGCCCGACGACCGCGAACCGCTCGTGCCCGAGCCGGCGCATGACCGCGAGGCAGTCGCCGGCCATGGCGCGCTTGGAGTACGGACGGTGTGCCGCGTCGGTCGCGGGCTTGTCGGAGCGGCCGTAACCGCGCAGATCGGGGCAGACGACGGTGTGGCCGGCCGCGGCCAGCAGCGGGGCGACGCGGTGCCAGGTGGCGTGCGTGCGGGGATGGCCGTGCAGGAGCAGCACGGCCGGGCCGCTGCCGCCGTGCCGCACGCGCAGCCGGACGCCGTCGTCGCCCTCGCACCACGTCAACTCGAAACCGTCGAACACACCAGCCTCCCGGACAACGTCGTCGAGGCTCGGCTGCCCCGGGGGGCGGGATTCATGGG
>NZ_LJBR01000394.1 GCF_001282115.1 Streptomyces sp. NRRL B-24085
CCACCATCATCAAAACTGCCCCCGTCCGTGAGCCCCCGCCTGGAGCGCCCCGTGTCCACCGTCGTCGAGACCGACGTCCTGATCGTAGGCAGCGGCCCGGCCGGAGCGTCCGCCGCGCTCGCGCTGAGCACCTACGGCGTGCCCAACATCGTCGTCACCCGCTACGCGAGCCTCGCCGACACCCCCCGCGCGCACATCACCAACCAGCGGACGATGGAGGTGCTGCGCGACCTCGGCGTGGAGCAGGACGTCGTCGCGCGGGCGACCCCGCAGCACCTGATGGGCAACACCACCTTCTGCACCAGCCTGGCCGGCGAGGAACTGGGCCGGGTGCGCTCGTGGGGCAACGACCCGCTCGTGCAGGCCGCCCACGAACTCGCCAGCCCCACCCGCATGTGCGACATGCCGCAGCACCTCATGGAGCCGGTCCTCGTCGACGCGGCCGTGGCCCGCGGCACCAGCCTGCGCTTCCAGACCGAGTACCTCTCCCACACCCAGGACACCGACGGCGTGACGGCCACCGTGCGGGACCGGCTGCGCGGGGACACCTACGAGATCCGCGCGAAGTACCTGATCGGCGCGGACGGCGGCCGGTCCCGGGTCGCCGAGGACGCCGGACTCCCGATGGGCGGCCGGATGGGCGTGGCCGGCAGCATCAACATCGTCTTCGAGGCCGACCTGACGAAGTACACCGCCCACCGCCCCTCCACCCTCTACTGGGTCCTCGCCCCGGGCGCCACCGTCGGCGGCATCGGCGCGGGCCTGGTGCGCTGCGTCCGGCCGTGGAACGAGTGGCTGATCGTGTGGGGGTACGACGTCACCGCGGGCTCCCCCGACCTGACCACCGAGTACGCGGAGTCCGTCGTACGGCAGCTGGTCGGCGACGACGAGATCCCCGTGACGATCAAGTCGTCCTCGGCCTGGACCGTCAACGAGATGTACGCGGAGCGCTACTCCCACGGCCGCGTCTTCTGCGCCGGGGACGCCACCCACCGCCACCCGCCGTCCAACGGCCTCGGCTCCAACACCTCCATCCAGGACTCCTACAACCTGGCCTGGAAGCTGAAGCTCGTCCTCGACGGCACCGCCTCGCCGAAGCTCCTCGACACCTACACCGCCGAACGCGCCCCCGTCGGCAAGCAGGTCGTCACCCGAGCCAACCGCTCCATCGGCGAGACCGCCCCGATCTTCGCGGCCCTCGACGGACTCGCCCCCCAGACCCCCGAACAGCTCTGGGCCAACATCGCCGCCCGCAAGGACGCCACCGAGGCCGCCGAGAAGCAGCGGGCCGAGCTCCGCGAGGCGATCGCCTTCAAGGCGTACGAGTTCAACGCGCACGGCGTCGACCTCAACCAGCGCTACACCTCGGACGCGGTCGTCCCCGACGGCACCCCCGCGGAGACCTTCGCCCGCGACCCCGAGCTCCACCACCAGCCCACCTCCCGCCCCGGCGCCCGCATCCCGCACGCCTGGATCACCTCCGGCACCCGCACCCTCTCCACCCTCGACACCGTGGGCCAGGGCCGCTTCACCCTGCTGACCGGCATCGGCGGCGAGGGCTGGATCCGGGCCGCGCAGACGCAGGACATCGAGATCGCCACCGTGGTCATCGGTCCCGGACAGCAGTACGAGGACCCGTACGGCGACTGGGCGCGCCTGCGCGAGATCTCCGACGCCGGCGCCCTGCTCGTACGGCCCGACGGCTTCGTCGCCTTCCGGCACGCGGCCGCGGCCCCGGACGCCGAAGCGCTCCTCTCGGGCGCGCTGCGGCGCATCCTCGGACACGCCTGAGAACGCGCGACCATGGCAGAAGCGGACCGCCGTCGAGCAGGAGGAACCGGGATGACCAGCGACGCGATCGGAACCAGCGTCACCGAGGAGGCCGTCGCGAGCCTCCGTGCGACCGCCGATCCACGACTGCGCGAACTGCTCGCCGGTCTGATCGGCCATCTGCACGACTTCGTGCGCGAGACCCGGCTCACCCAGGAGGAGTGGGCCAGGGCCGTCGCCTTCCTGACGGCGACCGGACAGAAGTGCACGGACACCCGGCAGGAGTTCATCCTCCTGTCGGACGTCCTCGGCCTCTCCATGCTGGTCGAGACCGTCAACGGCGACCGCGTGCAGGGCGCCACCGAGTCCACCGTGCTCGGGCCCTTCCACATGACCGAGTCGCCCGTCCGGGAGCTCGGCGACGACATCAACCTGGTGGGCGGCGGCGAGCCGTGCGTGGTCAGCGGCCGGGTGCTGTCGGCCGACGGCACCCCGCTGCCCGGGGCCGTCCTAGACGTCTGGCAGGCCGACGACCAGGGCTTCTACGACGTCCAGCAGCCCGACGCGCAGCCCGCGGGCAACGGACGCGGACTGTTCACCGCCGACGCCGAGGGCCGCTTCTGGTTCCGCACCTGTGTCCCGGCGCCCTACCCGATCCCCACCGACGGCCCGGTCGGGGACCTGCTCCGCGCGACCGGCCGGCACCCCTACCGGCCCGCGCACATCCACTTCATCGTCGGAGCCGAGGGCCACACGCCCGTCACGACCCACATCTTCGTCGCGGGCAGCGACTACCTCGACTCCGACGCCGTCTTCGCCGTGAAGCAGAGCCTGGTGCAGGACTTCGCGACGACCGACGACCCGACTCTGGCCGCGGAGTTCGGCGTCCCCAACCCCTTCCGGCACGCCCGCTTCGACCTCGTACTGGAGCCGAACGCATGACGTTCACCGGCGACTTCACGTACGAGAGCCGGCCCGGACGGGTCGTCCTGCGGCCCGGCGCCGCCGTCACCGCGACCCCCGGTGAGGCCGAACTCCTCGGTCTGCGGCGGCTGCTGGTGGTCTGCGGCAGCCGGGGCGAGTCCGTCGCCCGGAGGGTCGCGGACGCACTCGGCGACTCCTGCGCGGGGCTGCACGCCGAGGCCCGGATGCACGTACCCGTCGAGGTCGCCGACCGGGCCGTGGCGGTGGCCCGCGCGGCCGGGGCCGACGGTGTCGTCGCGGTCGGCGGCGGCTCCTCCGTCGGCCTGGGCAAGGCGATCGCCCTGCGCACCGCACTGCCGCTGATCGCCGTGCCGTCGACCTACTCGGGCTCCGAGATGACCCCCGTCTGGGGCCTGACCGAGGGCGGCGCCAAGCGCACCGGCCGCGACCCGAGGGTCCAGCCCCGCACTGTCGTCTACGACCCCGAGCTGACCCTCTCCCTGCCGGTACCGCTCACCGTGACCAGCGGTGTCAACGCCCTCGCGCACGCGGTCGAGGCGCTCTACGCCCCGGACACCTCGCCGCTCATCGCGCTGATGGCCGAGGAAGGCGTACGGGCGATGGCACAGGCGCTGCCGCTGCTCGCGTCGAAGCCCGACGACCTGGACGCGCGCGGCCGGGCGCTGTACGCGGCATGGCTGTGCGGGACCTGCCTCGGCGCCACCACCATGGGCCTGCACCACAAGCTCTGCCATGTCCTGGGCGGCACCTTCGGTCTGCCGCACGCCGAGACGCACACGATCGTCCTGCCGTACGCGCTCGCGTACAACGCCCCCGCCGCCCCCGACGCGTTGACCGCGCTGGGCCGGGCACTCGACGCCGACGACCCGCCGGGCACCCTGTGGGACCTGGCCGGACGCCTGGGCGCCCCGCGCTCCCTCGCCGAACTCGGCCTCGACGAGACCGACCTGGCGGAGGCGGCCGTACAGGTGGCGGGACAGCCGTACGCCAACCCGCGTCCCGTGACCGTGGACGGCGTGCGGGCGGTGCTCCGGGCGGCCCACGAGGGCCGCCGGCCATGAGCGCCGCGGCACGACAGCAAGTCCCCTAGGAAAGGTGAACATCATGGCCCTCGCACTCCTCCGGCGCCGGCGGTCCAAAGCTGCCCTGGCCGAGGCGGCGGGCCTCTCCGTCCCCCTCCCCGAAGGCGCGGGCGCCGTGGCCCGCGAGATCGTCGACCCGATGGGCTCGCCCATGGCGGGCGCGGACGTCACCGTCACCGCCCTGGACACGCACCGGGTCGCGGCCCGCGGGACGACCGACCCCTACGGCTACTTCGTGGCCGTGCTGCCGCCCGGCCGCTACAGCCTGCTGGCCGCCGCCGAAGGGCTCCAGCCGCACCGCGAGACGCTGGATGTCGGGCCGAGCGGCCCGGCGCCCGCCGAGCGGGTCTGGCTCCAGCCGGCCCAGGCCCTCCAACTCCCCACGCCCGGCGTCTGGTTGTTCGATCCGCCGCACACCGCGATCCGCTTCATCGCCAAGCACGTCGGCATGGCGCACGTCCACGGCCGGTTCGAGCGTTTCGAGGGCGGCATCCAGGTCGCGCAGGACATGTCCCAGTCCCGCGTCCAGGTCCGCATCGACGCCTCCAGCATCACGACCGGCAACACCACCCGCGACAACCATTTGCGTTCCGGTGACTTCCTCGACGTGGAACGCTTCCCGCACATCGACTTCGTCAGCAGCCGCTTCGCCTACCGGGGCGGCAGCAAGTGGACCCTCCAGGGCACCCTGACCATGCACGGCGTGAGCCGCTCGGTCGCCCTCGACACGACCTACCTGGGCACGGTCAACGGCGGTTACGGCGAGGAACTGCGCTGCGCTGCCCTCGCGACGGCGGAGCTGCACCGCGAGGACTACACCCTCAACTGGCGGTCGATGCTGGCCCGGGGCATCGCGGTCGTCGGTCCCACGGTCCAGCTCGAACTGGACGTGCAGGCGATGTACCGCACCCACGACACGCCGACCCCGCCGAAGTAGGCGCGCACGGCGGCGGGGCATTGTCGGACCCGGTCGGTACGGTCGGCCCATGAGAGCCGACGGAACATTCAGCGTGACAGCGTTCGTGCCGACCGGGACGGTGCCCGAGCCCGCCGTGGCTACCGGGCTCCCGGTCGGCGTCGCGACGATGGAGAAGCGGTTCGAGGGCGAGATCGCCGGCCGCTCGGCGACCTTGTTCACCGCCGCGTACGACCAGGAGTCCGGCGTCGGCACCTACGTGGCCATGGAGTCCTTCGAGGGCTCGGTGCACGGCCGGTCCGGCGCCTTCAACTTCGCGCACTCGGCGACCACGTCCGGCAGCGATCGCACCGCGGAGTTCTTCACGATCGTCCCCTCCAGCGGCACCGGGGACCTGGCGGGGATCTCCGGCACCGGGGGTCTCACGGTCGACGCCGACGGCACCCACCGGATCCGGCTCGACTACGAACTCGGCTGACATCCGGGGCAACTCGCCTTGACAGAAGGGCACATCGCGCCCCGGACGCCCGACAGCTTCACGGAAAACTCACAAGACCCCGCTGACACTTTATGTTTCAAACGTTACGCTCGCCGTCATCCGAGTGCTCGGGGGAGCGGCCGGGCCGCCATGGCACTCCCTCCCCCCACGGCTCTGGAGACCGGCGTGAGTGACGGCGACGTAGTGGTGATCGGCGGCGGCTATGCGGGCGTCCGGCTGGCGAGACGGCTGGACGCGACAGCCCGGGTCACGCTGGTGGACCGCAAGGAGGTGTTCTTCCACCGCATCTCCTCCCTGCGGGCCGGAGTCCGCCAGGAGTGGAGCGCGACCCCCTTCATCCCGTACGACCGGCTGCTGCGCCGTGGCCAGGTCGTCGTGGGCAAGGTGACGGGCATCGACACCGCCGAGCGGCGCGTGCTGCTGGCCGACGGCACGCGGCTGCCCTACGACGTGGTGGTGATCGCGACCGGCGCCGACTACCCGGAACCGGCCCGCTTCAGCGGGAGCACCACCGAGGAGGCGATGAAGGCCTTCGCCGAGCACCAGCAGAGGATCGCCTTCGCCGAGCACGTCCTCGTCGTCGGCGGCGGGCCCTCCGGCGTCGAACTCAGCGCCGAGATCCGCCTGGCCCGGCCGGACGCCCGGGTCACGCTCGCCCACGCGGGGTCCGCGCTGCTCGACGGCACGGGCAGCGAACGGGCCGCCCGCAAGGCCCGCGCCTGGCTGGAGGCTCACGACGTGGAGGTGCGGCTCGACTCCTTCATGTCCCCGGGCAGCGACTTCGGCACCTACCGCGACGCCCGCGGCGAGGTCCTCACCGCGGACCTCTCCTTCTGGGCCACCGGCACCACACCCAACACGCTCTGGCTGCGCCTGTGCGGTCACGGCGACTGGCTGACCCCCTCCGGGCACGTGAAGGTCGACCGCGCGCTGCGGGCCGAGGGCCAGGTGGACGTCTTCGCGGTCGGCGACGTCAACGACGCCACGGAGCTCAAGATCACCCCGGCGGCGCTCGCCCAGGCCGACCTCGCCGCCTGGAACATCCGCGCCCACCTGAACAGTTCGGGCCGGCACCGCAGGGAGCCCCGCTTCTACCGGCCCATGCACCGCACCCCGCTCATCGTGCCCTTCGGCCCGGCCGACGGGGTCACCATGCTGCCGGTGCCGGGCGGCGAGACGGCGGTCCTCGGCAGCCGCACCAGCACCCTGGCCAAGGCGAAGACCCTGATGACGCCGTACATGCGGCGCCAACTCGGTTACACGGCCGCGTGATCGGGCGAGGGTGGCGGGGCGCTCGACCGTCGGAAAGGGTTCTTCAGGCGTGCAGGACGTGCTGCGTGGGCCGGACCAGGCCCGACTCGTAGGCGAACACCACCGCCTGGACGCGGCCGCGGGCGCCGATCTTGGTCAGGATGTTGCTGACGTGGGACTTCACGGTGGTCGGGGCGATGGACAGCCGGTCGGCGATCTCGGCGTTGGAGTCGCCGGAGGCCACCGCCGTGAGCACGTCGCGCTCGCGGCCGGTGAGGGTGTCCAGCCGGTTGCCCGGGGCGGAGTCACCGACGGCCCGCCCGCTGCGGACGGCGTCGATGAGGGCGCGGGTCAGTCCGGGGGAGACCACGACGTCGCCGGCGGCCACGACCCGGACGGCCGCGACCAGTTCGTCGGCGGTGGCGTCCTCCGGAAGGTGCCCGGCCGCTCCGGCGCGCAGGGCGCCGTAGGGCTGGGTGTCGTCGCCACTGGTGAGCAGCAGGACGTGCGGGGCGTGCCCGTCCGGCGCGTGGGCGAGGCGGCGGACGGTCTCGACGGTGTCCGCGCCGGTGCTGCGGCCGTCCAGCAGGACGACGTCCGGCCGGAGCAGGGCGCTCAGCCGGACCGCCTGCGGCCCGTGCGCCGCCTCGCCGGCGACGGTCAGGTCGGACTGGGACTCGAGGAGCATTCGAAGGCCGACACGCTGAAGTGACTGGCCGGTGGCGATGAGGACGCTGGTCATGGCTGCGTGCTCCATCCTCGTCCAGCGCACAACATGCTGAACGAAACGGTTTCGTTCTCGTGGGGATCAGCGTAACTCCGCAGCTATCGAAACGGGCGCGTCTCGATTGTGGGGTGGCTCACATCCCGCCCGCGTTTCTTGCCCCGTGATCCGAGTAACGACCGGACGAGGACCCGCTAGCCGCTCTCCACCAGGCTCTGGGTGCCCAGCACCGAGATCAGCCGCAGCTTCTCGGCGGCCTCGGTGCCGGGCTCGGCCGAGTACACGAGGACGTGGAGGTCGTTGTCCTCCACCCGGAGCAGATCGCAGTCGAGGGTGAGCGTTCCGACCTGCGGATGCTCGATCGTCTTGTGCGAGGTGGCGAGACGCCCGACCACCCCCGCGTCCCACAGCTCGGCGAAACGCTCACTCCTGGTGCGCAACTCGGCGATCAGCGAGGCGAGTTGCCGGTCGGCGGGATAACGGGCGGCGGTCGCGCGCAGTTCGGCCACCATGCCCGCCTCGAAGACCCGCCGTTCCTCCGGGGTGTGCCGCACCCGGGTCGGCATCCCCGTGAAGTTGCGCCACACGCCGTTGCGTTCGAAGCCCCGCAGGACGGACGGATCACCCATCAGTGCCCCGTACAGCGGGTTGGCCAGCAGCAGCGTCATGGCCGCGTCGGAGACGGCGACCGCGGTGTCGACCAGCCGGTCCACCAGCCGCTGCACGCTGGGTGTGATGAACCCGGGCACCATGTCCGGCCCCGGCGGCACGAGTTCCGCGAGCCCGAAGAGATACGTCCGCTCGTCCCCGGAGAGCCGCAGTGCCCGGGCCAGCGCCTCGACGACCTGCACGGACGGGTTGGCCGCCCGCCCCTGTTCGAGACGTGTGACGTAGTCGACCGAGATGCCGGCCAGCAGCGCCAGCTCCTCCCGCCGCAGCCCGGCCGCGCGCCGCTGGCCCCCCGAGGGGAGCCCCACCGCCTCCGGGGGGACCCGGTCGCGCCAGCGCCGCAGCGCCTGGCCCAGTTCTGTTGCCGCCATGCTCCTCAGTGAACACCGTCGGCCGCGCGGGTGCCTGGTACCGCCAGTCCCAGGAAGAAGGGTCTTCTGGCCGGCGCCGCCGCGCCGCAGCAGCCTGGGTGGCATGACGACAACACTCATCACCGGAGCGAACAAGGGTCTCGGCTTCGAGACCGCCCGCCGCCTCGTCGCCGCGGGCCACACCGTCTATGTCGGCGCCCGTGACCCCGAACGCGGGCGGCGCGCGGCCGAGCGGCTCGGCGCGCGGTTCGTCCGGCTCGACGTCACCGACGACGCCTCGGTCGAGGCGGCGGCCAAGACCGTCGAGGCCGAGGGCGGCCTGGACGTGCTGATCAACAACGCGGGCATCGAGACCCGGACCGAGGACAACGGCGTGCCGGTCGCGGAGACCGTGACCGCCGACCAGATGCGCACCACCTTCGAGACGAACGTCTTCGGGGTCGTCCGTGTCCTGCACGCCTTCCTGCCCCTGCTCCAGCGCTCGGCCGCCCCCGTCGTGGTCAATGTCAGCAGCGGCCTGGGCTCGCTGACCCACCTCTCCGACCCGGACCACCCCGCCCACTTCTACCCGGGCATCGCCTACCCGACGTCCAAGGCCGCGGTGAACATGCTCACCGTGCAGTACGCGAAGGCGTTCCCGGGCATGCGGATCAACTCCGTGGAGCCCGGATTCACCAAGACCGACCTGAACGGCAACACGGGTACGCAGACCGTGGAGGAGGGCGCCGAGATCATCGTCCGCATGGCACAGGTCGCCCCGGACGGCCCGACCGGCGGATACTTCGACGCCGAGGGCCCGCTGCCCTGGTGACCGCCGGGTGACCCGGCCGGCGGGGCCGGTGGTTCAGACGACCCCGTCGGCGCGCAGGGCGGCGATGTCCTCGCCGGTGCGGCCGAGCTCCGTGAGGATCGCGTCGGTGTGCTCGCCCACCCCCGGGACCGGGTCCATGCGGGCGGGCAGGCCCGCGAGGTCGGCGGGGGGCAGCAGCGCCTCGGCCGTGGCCCCGCCGGGGAGGGCGACCTCGTGCCAGCGGCCGCGGGCGGCCAGGACCGGGTGGTCGAGGAACGCGGCGACGTCGTTGACGCCGGCGCAGGCGATGCCGATGCCCTCCAGGTCCTCCAGGACCTGGGCGGCGGCGGAGCGCGCGATCCGCTCGGCGACCAGGGCGTTCAGTTCCCCGCGGTGGGCGACCCGGGCCGAGCCGGTGGCGAAGCGCGGATCGTCGGCCAGCGCGGGCTGCCGCAGGAACGCGGAGCACAGCACGGTCCACTCGCGTTCGTTCTGGACGGAGAACAGCACGTCCTTGCCGTCGGCGGCCGTGAAGGCGCCGTAGGGGGCGATGGTGGCGTGCTGGGTGCCCAGCCGCGGGGGCTGACTGCCTCCGTAGCGCGTGTAGTTGGCCGGCTGGCTCATCCACTCGGCCAGTGCCTCGAACAGGGACACCTCCACCGGGTGGGCCCTGCCGGTGGTGGCGCGGGTGTACAGGGCGGTCAGGATGCCGCTGTAGGCGTACATCCCGGCGGCGATGTCGGCGACGGAGATGCCGACCCGCGCGGTCTCCTCGGCGGTCCCGGTCAGCGACACCAGCCCGGTCTGGCACTGCACCAGCAGGTCGTACGACTTGCGGTCGGCCCACGGGCCGTCCGTGCCGTACCCGGAGATCGTGCACGGGATCAGCCGTGGCAGGCGCTCGGCGAGCGCGTCCACGCCGAGGCCCAGCCGGTCGGCCGCGCCGGGGGCCAGGTTCTGGACGAACACGTCGGCCCCGTCGAGGAGCCGGTGCAGGATCTCCAGGCCGCGCGGGTCCTTCAGGTCCAGGGTGAGCGACTCCTTGGACCGGTTGAGCCACACGAAGTAGCTGGAGTGGCCGTGCACGGTCGTGTCGTAGCGGCGGGCGAAGTCACCGTCGCCCGGCCGCTCCACCTTGATCACCCGGGCCCCGAGGTCGGCGAGCTGGCGGGTCGCGTAGGGCGCGGCCACCGCCTGCTCCAGGCTGATCACCGTGATCCCGGACAGGGGCAGCTGCGGCACGCTCATGCGGATCTTTGTACGGCCGTGTCCGAGCGGGTGTCAACGACTGCCGCCCCCTGTGACCTGTGCCGTTCACCACCGGCCCGGCGAACTCACCGCTCAGTTCCGGCGGTCCGGATGGCACAGCACCATGACCGCCCGCGCGACGAGCTCCCCGGCCCCGCCGAGTTCCTGTCGGTAGCGCTCGGTGACCTCCCGTACGGCCTCCACGAAACCGGGGTCGACGGCGCGGGCCCGGGCCGGGGCGGGGAGTCCCTGGGCCATCTCGCGGCGGCGGGCCAGCAGCGCGATGATCTCCTCGTCGAGACGCTCGATCCGGGTGAGTGACATGTCTTCCCCGGGGGTGATCGCCTGGCTCGTCGTCACGCTCGGTCTCCGTTCGTCTGCGCGGATGGGTCGCGTTCCTCCACGGCTGGTCGTTGAACACCTTGCCCGTGGCGGACGGCGACAATGCCTCCGGCGGCTCGACGGTCCCCGGCACCTGGCCGACCCGGCCCGTGGACGAGACGCTCACCCCAAGTACGGGTCACCGGCTCAGGCCGGCACGCCCAAGGCCTCCAACGCTCTGACGAGGGGGGCGAGTTCGGGGTTGGTGGCGGCTTGGTCGAGGGCTTCTCGCAGGGCTTTCTCGTTGGTGGGGCGGGCTTGTTCGAGGAGGGTGCGGCCGGTGTCGGTGACGTCGGTGTAGATGCCGCGGCGGTCGGTGGGGCAGAGGTAGCGGGAGAGCAGGCCGCGGTCTTCGAGGCGGGTGACCAGGCGGGTGGTGGCGCTCTGGCTGAGGACGACGGCGTCGGCGACCTGCTTCATCTGGAGGTGTCCGCCTTCGCCGTCGTGCTGGCGGCCCAGGACGTCGAGCAGGGAGTACTCGCGGACGCTGAGGTCGTGGGCGGACTGGAGGGCCTTCTCGATGTGTGCCTCGATCCGTCCGTGCAGCAGGGAGAGCGCGCACCAGCCCTGGGCGAGGGCGGTGAGCGCGGGGTCAGTGGCGGTCATGGGGCCTGCTTCCTCCGTCCCGATACGGATACACCCAGGATATTGCATCGCTGAAACTTCCGGCGTCTGCTTCTATAGTGCGCGCGCAACTATCGCCACGGGTGGTCGCGCACCTCGTCGTACCACCCCTTGTCCCGCAGAAAGCGACTCCGATGACGACCCGGCCCTCCACCACGACCCTCTGGCGCCCGACCGGCCCCAAGGAGCTGGACCTGGTCCGCGAGCTCGACTGGCGCGCCTGGCCCCCGAGACTGCCCGAGCAGCCGATCTTCTACCCGGTCCTGGACGAGGACTACGCGATCAGAATCGCCCGGGACTGGAACGTCAAGCACGACGGCGCCGGCTTCGTGACCCGCTTCCAGGTCGAGTCGGACTTCCTCGGCCGCTATCCCGTCCAGCAGGCGGGTGGCCGCACGATCCTCGAACTGTGGGTCCCGGCCGAGGAACTCGACGAGTTCAACGCGCACATCGTGGGCCGGATCGACGTCGTGCACGAGTTCCGCTGAGCGGCTGAACCACCCGCTACGGCCGTGCCAGGTGACGCATGGTCAGGGCCAGTTGCAGTCGCAGTCGCCCCTGGGGCGTGCGCAGCGGCCAGCCCAGAAGATGCTCCGCGTGGGACAGCCGGTCCTGGAGCGTGGAGTGGTGGACGTTGATCTCGGCGGCGGCCGCCCGCAGGCTCGCCGTCGAGACCACGGCGTGCACCGTGGCCAGCAGCCAGGGTGTGCTCGCCGCGGCCCCCTCCAGCGCCTGGACGTCGGGCGGTGGCTCGGCGCCCGGTGCGACGAGGCCGGCCAGCAGGGCGACGCCGCCCAGTTCGTCGGCGTGCACGACCGCCGGTCCAGGGTCCCGGGCCGTGCCCTCCGCGGTGAACCGCAGTGCGGTGCGGGCGTCCGCCCAGGAACGCGGCAGTTCGAGCACGGGCACGGCGGGGCCCACCCCGACCCGTCCCAGGGGCAGTTCGGGATCCGCCCGCCCGGGCACGACCAGGGGCCGCCCGTCGAGCGGGGCCAGCGCACGTGCCAGGGCCGCGGGATCCAGTCCCAGCCCACGAGCCGCGTGCAGCCGTGCGGCCTCGGGGGCGGCGGCATCCAGCACGGTCTCGACCAGCGCGGGATCATCGGAGGGCGCGCGTCCCCGCGTACGGTCCAGAACGAGCCGTACGGCCCCCGCGGCCCGCTCCAGGATCACCGCGTCGACCACACTGGGCGCCGCCTCGGCCCGCTCCAGCCACAGCGCGGCGGCACCACCGGGCGCCAGCGCGACGCAAGGCCAGCCGGGGTCCGCCGGCGCCCCGGAGTCCCGGCGCGTCCCGTCGGCCTCGACCCGGACCCGCACCCGCCGCTCCGCGTCGACCAGCCGCGCGGGCACCCCGGCGAGCACGGCGGCCCCGCGCACCAGGGCCTCCAGCCCGGCACGGGCCTCCGACAGCCGATCGAAGTAGCCGATCACCCGCACCGCGGCACCGGCATCCGGATCCAGGGCGGTCAGCCGCCCGGCCAGCTCTTTCATACGCCCATGGTGCGGTACGCCAGCGAACACGAGGACCCCTCGGCGCGATCCACCGCCGACGGCGACGGACAAGGAGACGGACGCGGGGAACTACACGCCCGGCCACAACGCAGCCGCAGCCGCCCGCGGCCCGCGAGGACTCCGGTACGGCTCCGGCCACGGTCCGGGAAGGGGCGCGGGGAACTGCGCGCTCAGCTACGACGCAGCCGCAGCCGCCCGCCACCCGCGGAAACACTCCGGTACGGCTTCAGCCCACGCCCCGCTCAACGCCCTGAAGGGGCGCGGGGAACTGCGCGCTCAGCTACGACGCAGCCGCAGCCGCCCGCCACGCGCGGAAACAC
>NZ_LJBR01000395.1 GCF_001282115.1 Streptomyces sp. NRRL B-24085
CGGTCTCGGCGCGGGTGGGCCCCTCGGGGACGGGCGTACGGCCGCCGAAGCCGTCCGCCTGCATCCCGCCGCCGAAGAGGCCGAGGCCCCTGCCGGAACGGCGGCCGTCGGACGGCCGGGCCGCCTGCTGGGCCGTCTGGCGGGCCGCCTTCTTGCGGCCGCGCAGGGAGACCGGGATCGCCCAGAGCTGGTACTTGCCGCCGGACTCGACGAACACCTCGTTCGAGTAGCCGGAGCGGAACGTCTCGACCTGGCCCCACGGCACGACGATCACGCGGAACGGGTTGCGGATGCGCAGCCGGTGGTCGTTGGCGAAGACGGCCGGGCGCAGGGTGAACGCGACCACCAGCGGCACGATGAGGATCAGGACGGCGAGGGCGAGCCACGGCGTGCGGCCGGTGCCGGAGAGGACGGCGTCGACACCGAGCCAGCCGATGATGACGAGGAGGAGGAAGCCGCCGATCAGTGCCATGGGTGAGCGGTAGATGCGGTCCCTGGACTCGGGGGGTGCGGTCGTCATGAGGCCGATCCTAAGCGCCGCCCCGGTTCGGGACCGGGTGCGGGGGCCCGCAGAACCCGTTCTCCGGGGTGTACAGCCGCTACGCGCGTAGATATGCTCGTCTGGTGACCATGCCCACCACTGCATCAGCCGCACACCCGCTCACGGACGTGACCGCGTCCGACAGCACGCTGCGCCGGTTCCTCCACGGGCTGCCCGGCGTCGACGCGGTCGGCCTGGAGGCGCGCGCCGCCTCCCTCGGCACCCGTTCCATCAAGACGACCGCCAAGGCGTACGCGATCGACCTCGCCATCTCGATGGTCGACCTCACGACGCTGGAAGGCGCGGACACCCCGGGCAAGGTCCGGGCGCTCGGCGCCAAGGCGGTCCGCCCCGACCCGACCGACCGGACGACCCCCGCCACGGCCGCGGTCTGCGTCTATCCCGACATGGTTGCGGTCGCCAAGGAGGCCGTCGCCGGTTCCGGCGTGAAGGTCGCCTCGGTCGCCACCGCGTTCCCGGCCGGCCGCGCCGCCCTCGACGTGAAGCTGGCCGACGTGCGCGACGCCGTGGCCGCCGGCGCCGACGAGGTCGACATGGTCATCGACCGCGGCGCGTTCCTCGCGGGCAGGTACCTGAAGGTGTACGACGAGATCGTCGCCGTGCGCGAGGTCTGCGGCACGGACGCCCGGCTCAAGGTCATCTTCGAGACCGGCGAGCTGTCGACGTACGACAACATCCGCCGCGCGAGCTGGCTCGGCATGCTGGCGGGCGCGGACTTCATCAAGACGTCCACCGGCAAGGTCGCGGTGAACGCCACTCCCGCGAACACCCTGCTGATGCTGGAGGCGGTGCGCGACTTCCGTGCGCAGACCGGCGTCCAGGTGGGCGTGAAGCCGGCCGGTGGCATCCGTACGACCAAGGACGCGGTCAAATTTCTCGTCCTGGTCAACGAGACCGTCGGCGAGGACTGGCTGGACAACCACTGGTTCCGCTTCGGCGCCTCCTCGCTCCTGAACGACCTGCTGATGCAGCGTCAGAAGCTGGCCACCGGCCGCTACTCCGGCCCCGACTACGTGACGGTGGACTGATCACCATGGCATCTGCATCCGCATTCGAGTACGCGCCGGCACCCGAGTCCCGCTCGGTCGTCGACATCGCCCCCTCCTACGGGCTGTTCATCGACGGCGAGTTCGTGGAAGCCGCCGACGGCAAGGTCTTCAAGACCGTCTCCCCGTCCACGGAAGAGGTCCTGTCCGAGATCGCCCAGGCGGGCGAGGCGGACGTCGACCGCGCGGTGGCGGCCGCCCGCCGGGCCTTCGAGAAGTGGTCGGCGCTGCCCGGCTCCGAGCGCGCCAAGTACCTGTTCCGGATCGCCCGGATCGTCCAGGAGCGCAGCCGCGAGCTCGCCGTCCTGGAGACCCTGGACAACGGCAAGCCGATCAAGGAGACCCGCGACGCCGACCTGCCCCTGGTCGCCGCGCACTTCTTCTACTACGCGGGCTGGGCCGACAAGCTGGAGCACGCCGGGTTCGGTTCCTCCCCGCGACCCCTCGGCGTCGCCGGCCAGGTCATCCCCTGGAACTTCCCGCTCCTGATGCTGGCGTGGAAGATCGCCCCGGCGCTGGCGACCGGCAACACGGTCGTGCTGAAGCCCGCCGAGACCACCCCGCTGTCCGCCCTGTTCTTCGCGGACGTCTGCCGCCAGGCGGGCCTGCCCAAGGGCGTCGTCAACATCCTGCCCGGATACGGCGACACGGGCGCCGCGCTCGTCGCGCACCCCGACGTGAACAAGGTCGCCTTCACCGGCTCCACCGCCGTCGGCAAGGAGATCGCGCGCACGGTCGCCGGCACCCGCAAGAAGCTCACCCTCGAACTGGGCGGCAAGGGCGCCAACATCGTCTTCGACGACGCCCCGATCGACCAGGCCGTCGAGGGGATCGTCAACGGCATCTTCTTCAACCAGGGCCAGGTCTGCTGCGCGGGCTCCCGGCTCCTCGTCCAGGAGTCGATCCAGGACGAGCTGCTGGACTCGCTCAAGCGCCGGCTGTCCACCCTGCGCCTCGGCGACCCGCTCGACAAGAACACCGACATCGGCGCGATCAACTCCGCCGAGCAGCTCGCGCGGATCACCTCGCTCGTCGACAAGGGGGCGGCCGAGGGTGCCGAGCCCTGGTCCCCGGAGTGCGAACTGCCCTCCTCCGGCTACTGGTTCGCCCCGACGCTCTTCACGAACGTCACCCAGGCGCACACCATCGCCCGCGACGAGATCTTCGGCCCGGTGCTGTCGGTCCTCACCTTCCGCACCCCGGACGAGGCGGTCGCCAAGGCGAACAACACGCAGTACGGCCTGTCTGCGGGCATCTGGACGGAGAAGGGCTCACGGATCCTGGCCGTGGCCAACAAGCTCCGGGCCGGTGTCGTCTGGTCCAACACGTTCAACAAGTTCGACCCGACCTCGCCGTTCGGCGGGTACAAGGAGTCGGGCTTCGGCCGCGAGGGCGGTCGCCACGGCCTGGAGGCGTACCTCGATGTCTGACCGACTTTCCGTGCTCAAGACCTACAAGCTGTACGTCGGCGGGAAGTTCCCGCGTTCCGAGAGCGGCCGGGTGTACGAGGTGACGGACTCCAAGGGCAAGTGGCTGGCGAACGCACCGCAGTCGAGCCGCAAGGACGCCCGTGACGCGGTCGTGGCCGCGCGCAAGGCGTTCGGCGGCTGGGCCGGCGCGACGGCGTACAACCGGGGCCAGGTCCTCTACCGCGTGGCGGAGATGCTGGAGGGCCGCAGGGCGCAGTTCGTCCACGAGGTGGCCGACGCCGAGGGCCTGTCGAAGTCGAAGGCGGCCGAGCAGGTCGAGGCGACGATCGACCGCTGGGTCTGGTACGCGGGCTGGACCGACAAGATCGCCCAGGTGGTCGGCGGCGGCAACCCGGTGGCGGGCCCGTACTTCAATCTGTCGTCCCCCGAGCCGACGGGCGTGGTGGCCGTGCTGGCCCCGCAGGAGTCGTCGTTCCTGGGGCTGGTGAGCGTCGTCGCCCCGGTGATCGCCACGGGCAACACGGCGGTGGTGGTGGCTTCGGAGAAGTCCCCCCTGCCCGCCCTCTCCCTGGCCGAGGTCCTGGCCACCTCCGACGTCCCCGGAGGCGTGGTCAACGTCCTCTCGGGCCGTACGGCGGAGATCGCGACCCCGCTCGCCTCCCACCAGGACGTCAACGCGATCGATCTGGCAGGCGCGGACGAGGTCCTCGCGAAGGAGCTGGAGATCGCGGCGGCGGACAACCTGAAGCGGGTCCTGCGTCCACAGCCTGTGGACGACTGGACGGCGACACCGGGCATCGACCGTCTGACGGCGTTCCTGGAGACGAAGACGGTGTGGCACCCGACGGGGTCGCTGGGCGCGTCCGGCTCGGCGTACTGACACCGGGCCGCGACACCGCGGAGCCGCGCCCTCCCTCCGTCCGGGGAAGGCGCGGCTCCGTGCCGAAGGGGCCGCGGGTCCGGCTCAGTTGCCGGTCAGCCCCGTGACCAGCCCGACCACCGGCATGCTTCCGAACGACTGCGCCTGCGCGACCGGCCCGGTCACCGCCTGGGACGTCAGCGGCTGGAAGTCCGCCAACTGGGTCCCCAGCCCGTTGTCCAGCGGGTCCACGCCCGTCCCGGCCAGCGGGTTCGGCTTGAGTCCCGCGACCGGGCCGGTGACGTAGCCGACCGTGCCGGTGAGGGAGCGGAGTCCGGCCTGGGGGTCGATGTTGCCGAGCGAGGTGGGCCGGGTGTGCAGCACGTCGACGAGCGGCTCACTGTCCGCGGCGGCCGCCCCGGCACCTGCGCCGAGTGCGACACCGGCGGCGGCGAGGGCGGTGAGCGTGCGCTGGGCGGTCGGGTTCGCTTGTCGGGCCATCGTTTCTGCCACCTTTTCCGTGCACTGGGTAATCGTGTCGACACGAAGGGTAGTTGAGGTGTGACGCGCGCTTCAAAGCCAACCCGCGGGGTCGATGAACGGCGGGTGAATGCCGCACACTGGTGTCCCGTGAGTTCCCAACCTCCCCTGTCGACGCGAGTCGTGCTGCTCTGCGGCCCCTCCGGCTCCGGCAAGTCCCTGCTCTCGGCCCGTTCCGGACTTCCGGTCCTCCGGCTCGACGACTTCTACAAGGAGGCCGACGACCCGACGCTGCCGCTGGTGGCGGGGAGCTCCGACATCGACTGGGACCACCCCGGTTCGTGGGACGCGGACACCGCGGTGGCGGCGATCGTCGAACTGTGCCGCACGGGCCGTACGAAGATCCCGGTCTACGACATCTCGCTCAGCGCCCGAACCGGCGAGGAGTCCGTCGAGATGGACGGCACCCCGCTGTTCATAGCGGAGGGCATCTTCGCCGCCGAGATCGTCACCCGCTGCCGGGAGCTCGGGGTGCTGGCCGACGCGCTGTGCCTGAGCCGGGGGCCGGTGCGCACGTTCCGCCGCCGGTTCCTGCGGGACCTGCGCGAGGGCCGCAAGTCGGTCCCCTTCCTGCTGCGCCGCGGCTGGCGCCTGATGCGCCAGGAACGCACGATCGTCGCCCGCCAGACCGCCCTCGGCGCCCACCCCTGCGACAAGGACGAGGCCCTCAGCCGCCTGGCCGCCGCGGCGGCGGGCCGCAGACCGGCGGCGGCACCGGCGGCCTGAACGG
>NZ_LJBR01000396.1 GCF_001282115.1 Streptomyces sp. NRRL B-24085
TCGCGGCGATCGCCGCGAAAACCGGTGCCACGAAGGTCGTCGGTCTGGAGGCCCGGGGCTTCATCCTCGGCGCTCCGGTCGCCGTCCGCGCGGGACTGGGCTTCATCCCCGTGCGCAAGGCGGGCAAGCTCCCCGGGGCGACCCTCAGCCAGGCGTACGACCTGGAGTACGGCTCGGCGGAGATCGAGGTGCACGCGGAGGACCTGTCCGCGGATGACCGCGTCCTCATCGTCGACGACGTCCTGGCGACGGGCGGCACGGCCGAGGCCTCGATCGAGCTGATCCGCAGGGCGGGTGCCGAGGTCGCGGGCCTGGCGGTCCTCATGGAGCTGGGCTTCCTGGACGGGCGGGCCCGTCTGGAGCCGGCACTGGCCGGTGCTCCGCTGGAGGCCCTGCTCGTGGTCTGACCCGGCAGTGCGCACGAGAACGGCCGTTCCGGAACACCGGGACGGCCGTTTCTCACGAACGGGCCGGGGGCAGTGACGGCTGCCGCGCCGTCGTGGCTGGTCGCGCAGTTCGCCGCGCCCCTTCAGGGCGCTCCACCGGCCGGAATGCCGAAAGCAGCCCCTCGTGTTCCAGAGGTAGACGTCCCTCACATCGGCCTGCAGGCGATCCCGGGGCGCAGGATCGCTACCATGGGTTCTCCGGAGCCTGACCGGGGGACCCGGATCGCGCACGAGGAGTCCTCTTGCCAGACGAGGCCCAGCCACTGACCGCCGCCAAGCCCGAGCCCGCCTCGGCGCCCGCGGCGAAGCCCGCGCCGGACGCGAAGACCGTGACGAACGACGCCCGCGGGCCGGTCGAGCACGCCCAGTCCGCCCCCGTCGACAAGCCGGCCGAACCGCCCCGGCCCAAACCGGCCTCACCCGAGCCCGCCACCCCGGCGACCCGCACCAACGCGGGGCAGCCCGCCCGCACCGGCTCCTCCAACCGCGTCCGCGCCCGTCTCGCCCGTCTCGGCGTCCAGCGCTCCAACCCGTACAACCCGGTCCTGGAGCCCCTGCTGCGGATAGTGCGCAGCAACGACCCGAAGATCGAGACGGCGACCCTGCGCCAGATCGAGAAGGCCTACCAGGTCGCCGAGCGCTGGCACCGCGGTCAGAAGCGCAAGAGCGGCGACCCGTACATCACGCATCCTCTCGCCGTGACCACGATCCTCGCCGAACTCGGCATGGACCCGGCGACCCTGATGGCGGGCCTGCTGCACGACACCGTCGAGGACACCGAGTACGGCCTCGACCAGCTCCGCCGCGACTTCGGCGACTCGGTCGCCCTGCTCGTCGACGGCGTCACCAAGCTGGACAAGGTCAAGTTCGGCGAGGCCGCCCAGGCCGAGACCGTGCGCAAGATGGTCGTCGCCATGGCCAAGGACCCGCGCGTCCTGGTCATCAAGCTCGCCGACCGTCTGCACAACATGCGCACCATGCGCTACCTCAAGCGCGAGAAGCAGGAGAAGAAGGCGCGCGAGACGCTGGAGATCTACGCTCCGCTCGCCCACCGCCTCGGCATGAACACCATCAAGTGGGAACTGGAGGACCTCGCCTTCGCGATCCTCTACCCCAAGATGTACGACGAGATCGTACGGCTGGTGGCCGAGCGGGCGCCCAAGCGCGACGAGTACCTGGCCATAGTGACCGACGAGGTGCAGTCCGACCTGCGCGCGGCCCGGATCAAGGCCACCGTCACCGGCCGCCCGAAGCACTACTACAGCGTCTACCAGAAGATGATCGTCCGCGGCCGTGACTTCGCGGAGATCTACGACCTGGTCGGCATCCGCGTCCTGGTGGACACCGTCCGCGACTGCTACGCGGCGCTGGGCACGGTCCACGCCCGCTGGAACCCGGTTCCGGGGCGGTTCAAGGACTACATCGCGATGCCCAAGTTCAACATGTACCAGTCGCTGCACACGACGGTCATCGGGCCCAACGGCAAGCCGGTCGAACTGCAGATCCGCACCTTCGACATGCACCGCCGCGCCGAGTACGGCATCGCCGCGCACTGGAAGTACAAGCAGGAGGCCGTCGCCGGCACCTCCAAGGTCCGCTCGGACCAGCCGAGGACCACCGGCAAGGACGACCACCTCAACGACATGGCGTGGCTGCGTCAGCTCCTCGACTGGCAGAAGGAGACCGAGGACCCCGGCGAGTTCCTGGAGTCCCTGCGCTTCGACCTCTCCCGCAACGAGGTCTTCGTCTTCACCCCCAAGGGCGACGTCATAGCGCTGCCGGCCGGGGCCACCCCGGTGGACTTCTCGTACGCGGTGCACACCGAGGTGGGCCACCGCACCATAGGAGCCCGCGTCAACGGCCGTCTCGTACCGCTGGAGTCGACCCTCGACAACGGCGACCTCGTCGAGGTCTTCACGTCGAAGGCGCCCGGGGCCGGGCCGTCCCGGGACTGGCTGAACTTCGTCAAGTCGCCGCGGGCCCGCAACAAGATCCGCGCCTGGTTCTCCAAGGAGCGCCGGGACGAGGCGATCGAGCAGGGCAAGGACGCCATCGTCCGCGCGATGCGCAAGCAGAACCTGCCGATCCAGCGCATCCTCACCGGCGACTCCCTCGTGACGCTCGCGCACGAGATGCGGTACTCCGACATCTCCGCACTCTACGCGGCGATCGGCGAGGGCCATGTGTCCGCGCAGAACATCGTGCAGAAGCTGGTCCAGGCGCTCGGCGGCGAGGAGGCGGCCACCGAGGAGATCGACGAGTCGGTCCCGCCGACCCGCGGCCGCGGCCGCAAGCGGCGCTCCAGCGCCGACCCGGGCGTGATCGTCAAGGGCGTCGAGGACGTGTGGGTCAAGCTGGCCCGCTGCTGCACCCCCGTCCCCGGCGACCCGATCATCGGCTTCGTCACCCGCGGCAGTGGTGTATCGGTTCACCGCAGCGACTGCGTCAACGTCGAGTCACTGTCCCGTGAGCCCGAGCGCATCCTCGAGGTGGAGTGGGCGCCCACGCAGTCCTCGGTCTTCCTGGTCGCCATCCAGGTCGAGGCCCTGGACCGCTCCCGACTCCTCTCCGACGTCACCCGCGTCCTGTCCGACCAGCACGTCAACATCCTCTCCGCGGCCGTCCAGACCTCCCGCGACCGTGTCGCCACCTCCCGCTTCACCTTCGAGATGGGCGACCCCAAGCACCTCGGCCACGTCCTGAAGGCGGTCAGGGGCGTGGAGGGCGTGTACGACGTCTACCGCGTGACATCGGCGCGGAACCGGTCGTAGCGGACATGCGAAAAGGGCCCCGGGAGACCGGGGCCCTTTTCGCGTGTACGGCCCTGTCAGCCGCCGAACTCCTGGAGCCCCTTGAGCGCCTGGTCCAGGAGCGCCTGGCGGCCCTCCAGCTCACGCTCCAGCTTGTCGGCCTTGGCGTTGTTGCCCTGGGCGCGCGCCTGCTCGATCTGGCCCTTGAGCTTGTCCACGGCGGCCTGGAGCTGGCCGGTCAGGCCCGCGGCACGCGCGCGTGCCTCCGGGTTGGTCCGGCGCCACTCGGTCTCCTCGGCCTCCTGGAGAGCGCGCTCGACGGCGTGCATCCGGCCCTCGACCTTCGGCCGGGCGTCCCGCGGGACGTGGCCGATGGCCTCCCAGCGCTCGTTGATCGCGCGGAAGGCGGCGCGGGCGCTCTTCAGGTCGCCGATCGGCAGGAGCTTCTCGGCCTCCTCGGCCAGCTCCTCCTTCAACTTGAGGTTCTCGGTCTGCTCGGCGTCCCGCTCGGCGAAGACCGAGCTGCGGGCGGCGAAGAACACGTCCTGGGCACCGCGGAAGCGGTTCCACAGGTCGTCCTCGTGCTCGCGCTGGGCGCGGCCCGCGGCCTTCCACTCGGCCATCAGCTCGCGGTAGCGCGCGGCCGTCGGACCCCAGTCCGTCGACCCGGACAGCGCCTCTGCCTCGCCGACCAGCCGCTCCTTGGTCCTGCGGGCCTCCTCGCGCTGCGCGTCCAGCGACGCGAAGTGGGCCTTGCGGCGCTTGGAGAACGCCGAGCGGGCGTGCGAGAAGCGGTGCCACAGCTCGTCGTCCGACTTGCGGTCCAGGCGCGGCAGCCCCTTCCAGGTGTCCACCAGCGCGCGCAGCCGCTCACCGGCAGCCCGCCACTGGTCGGACTGGGCCAGCTCCTCCGCCTCGGCGACCAGCGCCTCCTTGGCGTGCCGGGCCTCGTCGGACTGCTTGGCGCGCTGCTGCTTGCGCTCCTCGCGACGCTTGTCGACGGTCTCCACGAGCTTGTCCAACCGGACCTTGAGCGCGTCCAGGTCGCCGACCGCGTGATGCGCGTCGACCTGCTCGCGGATGTGGTCGATGGCCGCCTGGGCGTCCTTCGCCGACAGGTCGGTGGTCTTGACTCGCTTCTCGAGGAGGCCGATCTCGACAACCAGGCCCTCGTACTTGCGCTCGAAGTAGGCCAGGGCTTCCTCGGGGGAGCCGGCCTGCCAGGAACCGACGACCTGCTCGCCGTCGGCCGTACGCACGTACACGGTCCCCGTCTCGTCGACGCGGCCCCACGGGTCGCTGCTCACAGCGCCTCCTCCACATGATGCCTGCGGGAGGCTTCCTCGCCCCCGGGCATCGTCCACAGTTTCGTCACGGCCAACATAGGCGACCGGCGGGTGGCCTGTCCGCATCCCGCGCGACCGAAATTTCGCACTTGAGGGTCAGGATTTGGTGACGGTCGCCTTGTTGATCACGACGGTCGCGTTCGGCGCGCCGTCGCCCGCTCCGGTGCTCTCACCGGCCGCGGCGATCTTCTTCAGCACCTTCATACCGGATTCCGAGATGGTCCCGAACGGGGTGTAGCTCGGGGGCAGCTGGCTGTCCTGGTAGACCAGGAAGAACTGGCTTCCTCCAGTGTGCGCCTGACCGGTGTTCGCCATCGCGACGGTGCCCGCCGGGTAGACGTTGGACTTGAGGCTCTTGTCCTTCAGGTTCTCGTCCGGGATGGTGTAGCCCGGTCCGCCGCTGCCGGAGCCCGTCGGGTCGCCGCACTGCAGGACGTAGATGCCGTTGGTGGTGAGCCGGTGGCACTTGGTGTGGTCGAAGTAGCCCTTGCCCGCGAGGAAGTCGAACGAGTTCACGGTGTGCGGGGCCGCCGACGCCTTCAGGGCTATGCCGATCTCACCGCAGGTGGTCGCGAGGTTCAGGGTGTACTTGGCCGACTTGTCGATGGACATCGCCGGCTCCTTCTTCCAGGTCTCCGTCTTGACCTTGCCGGGGGCCGCCTTCTCGCACGGGTCCGGCGCCTTGCTGGTGGCCTCCGCGCTCGGGGTCGCCTCCGCGCTCGCGTTGGCCTTGTCGTCGTCCTTCATGACACCGGAGGTGTAGAGCGCCAGGCTGCCCACCAGGACCACGCCGAGCACCGACGCGATCACAGAGTTGCGTACACGGGCCTTGCGGCGCGCGGCCGTGCGCCGCTGCTGCTGCCGCAAGAACTTCTCCCGCGCGAGCTGCCGCTTCCGCTGTTCCTGGGTGACCACGGGGTTTTCTCCTCATGCGTCTCGTCCGCCGACCGGTACGCATGCGTCCTGTGAACCGACCGCCTGCGTGTGCCCCGTACCGTATATGGGTTCGCTGAGGAATCGGCAGCGCCGGTAGGCTCTGACCACTGGGTCAGCCGCCCGGAAGACCGCCCGTACCGACACAAACCGAGGACGATCGTGCTCATTGCCGGGTTCCCCGCCGGGGCCTGGGGGACGAACTGTTATCTCGTCGCCCCCGCCGCCGGTGAGGAGTGCGTGATCATCGACCCCGGCCACCAGGCCGCCGAAGGCGTCGAGGAAGCACTGAGGAAGCATCGGCTCAAGCCCGTCGCCGTCGTCCTCACGCACGGCCACATCGATCATGTGGCCTCGGTCGTCCCGGTGTGCGGGGCGCACGGGGTACCGGCGTGGATCCACCCCGAGGACCGCTACATGATGAAGGACCCGTCGATGGGTCTCGGGCGTTCCGTCGGGATGCCGCTCATGGGTGAGATCACCGTGGGGGAGCCGGACGACGTCAAGGAGCTGACCGACGGCGCGAAGCTGGAGCTCGCGGGCCTGGAGTTGTCCGTCGCGCACGCGCCGGGCCATACCAAGGGGTCGGTGACCTTCCGGATGCCCGAGACCGCGGAGATCCCTTCCGTGTTCTTCTCCGGGGATCTGCTCTTCGCCGGCTCCATCGGACGCACCGACCTGCCCGGCGGTGACATGGCCGAGATGCTCGACTCGCTGGCCCGCGTGTGCCTGCCGCTCGACGACTCGACCGTGGTGCTGTCCGGCCACGGCCCCCAGACGACCATCGGCCAGGAGCGCGCCACCAACCCGTACCTGCGGGAAGTGGCCGCCGGCCAGGGAGACGGTTCGCAGACCCCTCCCCGACGAGGAATGTGACGAGAGACTTCGTGAGCACCTTTCAGGCCCCCAAGGGCACGTACGACCTGATCCCGCCGGACAGCGCCAAGTACCTGGCCGTCCGCGAGGCGATCGCCGCACCGCTGCGCACCTCCGGCTACGGCTACATCGAGACGCCCGGCTTCGAGAACGTCGAGCTGTTCGCGCGCGGGGTCGGCGAGTCCACCGACATCGTCACCAAGGAGATGTACGCCTTCGAGACCAAGGGCGGCACCAGGCTCGCCCTGCGCCCCGAGGGCACCGCCTCCGTGCTGCGCGCGGCGCTGGAGGCCAACCTGCACAAGGCGGGCAACCTGCCCGTCAAGCTCTGGTACTCCGGCTCGTACTACCGCTACGAGCGCCCCCAGAAGGGCCGGTACCGCCACTTTTCGCAGGTCGGCGCCGAGGCGATCGGCGCGGAGGACCCCGCCCTCGACGCCGAGCTGATCATCCTGGCCGACCAGGCGTACCGCTCGCTGGGCCTCAGGAACTTCCGCATCCTGCTCAACAGCCTGGGCGACAAGGAGTGCCGGCCGGTGTACCGGGCCGCGCTCCAGGACTTCCTGCGCGGACTGGACCTCGACGAGGACACCCTGCGCCGGGCGGACATCAACCCGCTGCGCGTCCTCGACGACAAGCGCGAGTCGGTCCAGAAGCAGCTCGGGGACGCGCCCCTGCTGCGCGACTACCTCTGCGACGCCTGCAAGGCGTACCACGAGGAGGTCCGTGAGCTGATCACCGCGGCGGGCGTGGCCTTCGAGGACGACCCGAAGCTGGTGCGCGGCCTCGACTACTACACCCGTACGACCTTCGAGTTCGTCCACGACGGTCTGGGCTCCCAGTCCGCGGTGGGCGGCGGCGGCCGCTACGACGGTCTGTCCGAGATGATCGGCGGCCCCGCGCTGCCGTCCGTCGGCTGGGCCCTCGGCGTCGACCGCACGGTGCTCGCCCTGGAGGCGGAGGGAGTCGAGCTCGAACTCCCCTCCACGACCAGCGTGTTCGCGGTGCCGCTGGGCGAGGAGGCCCGGCGGATCCTCTTCACGAAGGTCACCGAACTGCGCAAGGTCGGCATCGCGGCGGACTTCTCCTACGGCGGCAAGGGCCTCAAGGGCGCCATGAAGAACGCCAACCGCAGCGGGGCCCGCTACACGATCGTGGCCGGCGAACGCGACCTCGCCGAGGGTGTCGTCCAGCTCAAGGACATGGAGTCCGGGGAGCAGTCGGCGATCGGCGTCAACGAGATCGTGGCGGAACTGGAGTCGAGGCTGGGCTGAGGCCGGTCGAGGAGGCCGTACCGCACGGCGCTGGTGACAGCTGCCGCGCGGTCGGCCACGCCCAACCGGGCGCGCACATGCAGGCGTGGTGCCGGCGAGCAGCAGGACGGCCGTCTCCGTCACGCCGGTGACGAGAACCGGCCAGATCCTGCCGAGGAAGTACGCCGCCCTGGTCGGGGGGTCCGTGTGCACCACGTTCGGGCGTCGTCCGGGCCGGTCCCCTCGACGGCGGCACCAGTGCCGGGCCGTCCGGCGGCACGGCCGGCTCGCCCTCGGCGGACAACTTGCGGCTCAGCTCTCAGAACTGCCGCCGGGCGGCCACCAGGGCGATGACTTCCCCGGGACTGCGGGTAGTAGCGGGCGAAATGGCGGACGGTCTCCGCGACCGTCAACTCGGTGGGCGCGGATTCGTCCTGCCGGACGATTTCCTCACGGGATCGCCACGCGCGCGTGCAGGGCGCCGGGGCCGCGCGGCCCGGTCCCCGTCGCCCTGGCGGACCCCCACCGTGGTGCTCCTGCCCGCGCCACCGGGTCCGAGCAGGCCGAAGACCCCGCCCCGGCGGATGCCGAGGTCGATCCCGTCGACCGCGGTCACGTTGCCGTACCGCTTGCGCAGCCCTCGAACGTCCACCGCCGGTTCGTTCGCGTGTGTGGCCATGTCTCCGAGCCCCGGCTGGAACCGAACGCCCGGGGGTGACCGTGCGTACTTCCTTATGCCCACCGAACGGTGGACGAGCCCCCGCGTGCGGCACAATGGCCCCTGCCCGAAGAAGGTCCAACTCTCAAGCAGACGGATCGGCGTGATGAGCAACACCACAGTGAAAGACGTCTCCACGGAGCCCGAGCCCTCGCCGGCGAGCGTCGGCGGCGCGCCCCGGACGGTGGGCGGCAGCCGTGCCTTCGCGCTGCTGCTGGTGATCACCGGCGCCGCCGGACTGCTCGCCGCGTGGGTCATCACGATCGACAAGTTCAAGATCCTGGAGGGGAAGGTCAGCGGCAAGACGTTCACGCCGAGCTGCTCCCTGAACCCGATCGTCTCCTGCGGCAGCGTCATGGAGAGCAAGCAGGCCGCCGCCTTCGGGTTCCCCAACCCGATGCTCGGCCTGGTCGCCTACGGCATCGTGATCTGCGTCGGCATGAGCCTGCTGGCCCGCGCCACCTTCCCGCGCTGGTACTGGCTCACCTTCAACTTCGGCACGCTCTTCGGCGTGGTCTTCGTCACCTGGCTCCAGTTCCAGTCGCTGTACCGGATCAATGCGCTGTGCCTGTGGTGCTCGCTGGCCTGGGTCGCCACGATCACGATGTTCTGGTACGTCACCTCGTTCAACGTCCGCAACGCCTTCCTGCCGTCCCCGGGCTGGCTCAAGCGCTTCCTCGCCGAGTTCACCTGGGTCCTGCCCGTCACGCACTGCGGCATCATCGCGATGATGATCCTGACCCGCTGGGGCTCCAGCCTCTGGGCCTGAGGCCCCGGTGCGTTGTCAGTGCGGTGACATAGGGTTTTGAACGTGGAGCCCGATCTGTTCACCGCGGCGGCGGAAGAGCGCCAGGAGAAGGACCCGGCCGGCAGCCCCCTGGCGGTCCGGATGCGCCCGCGCACCCTCGACGAGGTAGTGGGCCAGCAGCACCTGCTCAAGCCCGGCTCACCGCTGCGCCGGCTGGTCGGCGAGGGCAGCGGCGGTCCCGCCGGCCCCTCCTCGGTGATCCTCTGGGGCCCGCCGGGTACCGGCAAGACGACCCTGGCGTACGTCGTCTCCAAGGCCACCAACAAGCGTTTCGTGGAGCTCTCCGCGATCACCGCCGGCGTCAAGGAGGTCCGCGCGGTCATCGACGGCGCCCGCCGCGCCACCGGCGGCTTCGGCAAGGAGACCGTCCTCTTCCTCGACGAGATCCACCGCTTCAGCAAGGCCCAGCAGGACAGCCTGCTCCCCGCGGTCGAGAACCGCTGGGTGACCCTCATCGCGGCGACCACCGAGAACCCCTACTTCTCGGTCATCTCCCCGCTGCTGTCCCGGTCCCTCCTGCTGACCCTCGAACCCCTCACGGACGACGACCTCAGAGGGCTCCTCAAGCGGGCGCTGAGCGACGAGCGCGGCCTGAAGGACGCCGTCGCCCTCCCCGAGGACACCGAGGACCACCTCCTGCGCATCGCCGGCGGCGACGCCCGCCGCGCCCTGACCGCCCTGGAGGCCGCCGCCGGGGCCGCCCTCGACAAGGGCGAACCGGAGATCTCCCTCACCACCCTGGAGGAGACGGTCGACCGCGCGGCCGTGAAGTACGACCGCGACGGCGACCAGCACTACGACGTGGCCAGCGCCCTCATCAAGTCCATCAGGGGCTCCGACGTGGACGCGGCCCTGCACTACCTGGCCCGCATGATCGAGGCCGGCGAGGACCCGCGCTTCATCGCCCGCCGCCTGATGATCTCCGCCAGCGAGGACATCGGCCTCGCCGACCCCAACGCCCTGCCCACGGCCGTGGCCGCCGCCCAGGCCGTCGCGATGATCGGCTTCCCGGAGGCCGCGCTGACGCTGAGCCACGCCACCATCGCCCTCGCCCTCGCCCCGAAGTCCAACGCCGCGACCACGGCGATCGGCGCCGCCATGGAGGACGTGCGCAAGGGACTGGCCGGGCCGGTGCCGCCGCACCTGCGCGACGGGCACTACAAGGGCGCCGCCAAACTCGGCCATGCGCAGGGGTACGTCTATCCCCACGACCTGCCCGAGGGCATCGCCGAGCAGCAGTACGCCCCGGACGCCATCAAGGACCGCGAGTACTACGAACCCACCCGGCACGGCGCCGAGGCCCGGTACGCGGACGCCGTGGAGTGGACCCGCAAGCACCTCGGTCGCAAGCGGTCCTGAGCACCCTGTAGAATCCCTCGAAGTGCTGTGTCCCGTGCAGTCAGAACGGGACGGTCAGCCGGAACCCCCAGTGGGTTCCAGGAGCGTCGCGCACCGTTCGAATGGTGTCGCGGGCAGCCCACCACCCCTCGTCACACGACGAAGACGGTCGGTGGGCCACTCGCGTGCTGCACGTATGTGCCCAGATCAGGGGAGCGGCTGCCCAACGGGTCCGATCCAGGACCTCGCGGGTTTCCCCGGCTGCGGATGCGACCTCCCATAACTCTGACGAGCCGAACACCAAGAGATGAGAGATCGTGGCGAACCAGTCCCGCCCCAAGGTCAAGAAGTCGCGTGCCCTCGGCATCGCGCTGACCCCGAAGGCCGTCAAGTACTTCGAGGCCCGTCCCTACCCCCCGGGTGAGCACGGCCGTGGCCGCAAGCAGAACTCGGACTACAAGGTCCGTCTGCTGGAGAAGCAGCGTCTGCGTGCGCAGTACGACGTGTCCGAGCGCCAGCTCGTCCGCGCCTACGAGCGTGCCTCCAAGGTTCAGGGCAAGACCGGTGAGGCCCTGATCATCGAGCTCGAGCGTCGTCTCGACGCGCTGGTCCTGCGTTCGGGCATCGCCCGCACGATCTACCAGGCCCGCCAGATGGTCGTCCACGGCCACATCGAGGTCAACGGTCAGAAGGTCGACAAGCCGTCCTTCCGCGTCCGTCCCGACGACGTCGTGATGGTCCGCGAGCGCAGCCGTGAGAAGACCCTCTTCTCGATCGCCCGTGAGGGCGGCTTCGCCCCCGAGGGCGAGACCCCGCGCTACCTCCAGGTGAACCTCAAGGCCCTGGCGTTCCGCCTGGACCGTGAGCCGAACCGCAAGGAGATCCCGGTGATCTGCGACGAGCAGCTCGTCGTCGAGTACTACGCCCGCTGATCACCGGCAGGCCGTAGCACCCGCACCACCTCAGCCCGCCGTCTCCCCGCCCTTCCGGGTGGGCGAGGCGGCGGGCCGTTGCATGTCGCGGGACACGTCGGCGGGCCGCACGGACTCCCGCGGCGCCGGCATCCCGTCGAGCGGACGGGCGCGGCCCAGCGCCCGCGCCACCGCGGCCTCCCGCCCGAGCACCCGGCCCTGCCGTACGCACTCCTCGTACCGCTCGTCGCCCAGCCGCTCCCGGACCGTCGCCTCGCACAGCTCGTGCGGGGTGTTGTAGTAGGCGGAGCCGAACAGGGGCAGGCCCACCGACGGCCACAGCGAGGCCGCCGCGCCCTGAAGCACCGCGGCCTCGGCCGGGTCGCCCCGGTCCACCGTGACCAGGGCGAGGAGCTCGATGGACAGCACCGAGCCCAGCAGGTCGTGGAAGGCGTGCGCGCAGGTCAGGCAGTCGGTGAGCAGGTCACGCGCGCGTGCCGTGTCCCCCTCGCTCCAGGCCGCGTACGCCAGGACGTACAGCGCGTACGACCGCGCCCACCGCTCGCCGTGGTCCTCGCACACCCGGCGCACGTCCTCGCACAGCCCCACCGCCTCCGGCAGATCGCCCAGGAAGGCGCGGGCCATCGCCAGCTCGACCTGGCCCATCAGCACGTTGCTGTTGAGCTCGCCGATCTCCTGGTAGCGCTCCAGCGCCGAGCGCAGCAGCCGCTCCGCGCGGGGCATGTCGTCCGAGACGAGCGCCAGGCAGCCGGTGCGGTGCTCGGCGTACGCCACCGCCGTCGCGTTCGCGGACCGCTCCGCCTCCTTGCGGCACTCGTGCAGCGCCGACAGCGCCGCCACGGTGTCGCCCTGGAGGATCGCCACATAACCGAGGACCCACAGGGCCTTCAGACGGGCGTCCTCGTGGCCCGCCTCCAGTTCGACGCTGCGCTCCAGCCAGTGCCGCCCCTCCGAGAGTCGGCCGCAGCCGACCCAGCAGAACCAGAGGGAGCCCGCGAGATGGCGGGCCAGCTCCGCCCCGTCCGGCTCGGTCAGGCAGTACTCCAGGGCGCAGCGCAGGTTCGGCAGCTCGGCCTCGATCCGCGCGGCCACCTCGTTCTGGCGCGGCGAGAACCAGTCCAGCTCGCACCAGGTGGCCAGGCCCACGTACCAGTCGCGGTGCCGCCTGCGCAGCCTGACCGCGTCGCCCGTCGCCTCCAGCCACTCGGCGCCGTACGCCCGGACCGTGTCCAGCATCCGGTAGCGCACGCCGGCCGTGGTCTCCTCGCGGGCCACCACCGACTGGGCGAGCAGCGCGGACAGGACGTCGAGGACGTCGTCGGAGTGCAGCCCGCCGCCGCTGCACACGTACTCCGCGGCCTCCAGGTCGAACTGCCCCGCGAACACCGAGAGCCGGGACCACAGCAACCGCTCCTCGGGCGTGCACAGTTCGTGGCTCCAGCCGATCGCCGTGCGCAGTGTCCGATGGCGGGCGAGCGTGTCCCGGCCGCCGCCCGTCAGCAGCCGGAACCGGTCGTCGAGCCGCTCCAGCAACTGCCCGGGGGACAGGGCCCCCAGCCGGCCCGCGGCCAGCTCGATCGCCAGCGGGATGCCGTCCAGGCGCCGGCACAGCTCCCGTACGTGCGGATCGTCGCCGACCGTCACCCCCTGCCGCCCGGCCCGCTCCGCGAACAGCTCGACGGCCTCGTCCTCCTCCAGCGGGCCCAGCGCGAGGACCCGCTCCCCGGCGACGGCCAGCGGCCGGCGCCCCACGGCGAGGACGGCCAGCCCCGGCACCCGCCCCAGCAGGTCGACGACCAGGGACGCGCACGCTTCCACCAGATGCTCGAAACCGTCCAGGACCAGCAGGAGTTGGCGCCCGGTCAGGTGGGCCAGGAGCGTCTCGCGCGGCGGCCGCGCGGTGTGGTCCGTCAGGCCCAGCGCCTCCACGACGGCGTAGTCCACGAACTCCGGGTCGCGTACGGCGGCCAGCTCGACGCGCCACACCCCGTCGGCCGGGGTGGTCCGACTGCCTGCCGCCCGTGCCGCGAGCCGTGACTTTCCGATGCCGCCGGGGCCCGTCACCGTCACCAGCCGTGCGGTGCCGAGCGCCCGTGCCAGTGCCGGGAGTTCCGCGCGCCGGCCCACGAAGCCGTCGAGCTCCAGCGGAAGATTGCCGTGCACCTCGGTGCCGTCGGGCTGATGACTGCGCATGGAACACGGAGCGTACTGAAGTGTATGCACTCCGTACAATCGGCATGGACAACTCGGGTGCGGGCGAGGGGTGATCCGGTGCGGACCGCCGTTCCCGGCGCGATAGGCTCGGCGGAGACTTTTTCCATAGACAGCACGTATTCAGGGAGCGGGTGCACACAGTGTCCGGTGGAGAGGTTGCCGGGATCCTGGTGGCCGTCTTCTGGGCGATCCTGGTCTCCTTCCTCGCCGTCGCGCTGGCGAGGCTGGCCCAGACGCTCAAGGCGACCACCAAGCTCGTGGCGGACGTGACCGACCAGGCCGTCCCGCTGCTGGCCGACGCCTCCACCGCGGTGCGCTCCGCGCAGACCCAGATCGAGCGGGTCGACGCGATCGCCTCGGACGTCCAGGAGGTCACGTCGAACGCCTCCGCGCTGTCGACCACCGTCGCCTCCACCTTCGGCGGGCCCCTGGTCAAGGTCGCGGCCTTCGGCTACGGGGTGCGCCGCGCGATCAGCGGCCGCAAGGACGACGTGCCCGCGAAATCCTCCCGGCGTACCGTGATCGTGGGACGGGCGGTTTCCCGGGGCCGAGGCAAGAAGGACTGAGGCTCAAGATGTTCCGCCGTACTTTCTGGTTCTCCACGGGCGTGGCCGCGGGTGTCTGGGCCACCACCAAGGTGAACCGCAAGCTGAAGCAGCTCACCCCAGAGAACCTCGCCGTCACGGCGGCCAACAAGGCGATCGAGACGGGGGGCCGCCTCAAGGACCGAGCGGTCGGCTTCGCGCTCGAAGTCCGCGACAACATGGCCCAGCGGGAGGCCGAGCTGACGGACGCCCTGGGCATCCGCGAGGATCCCGAGCTTCCCGCCCCCCGGCGCATCGCCGCCATCGAGAACACGACGTACACGACGAAGCCGTACAACACGCATTCGTACAACCGGAATGAGGACCACTGATGGAGTCGGCCGAGATTCGCCGCCGCTGGCTGAGCTTCTTCGAGGAGCGCGGGCACACCGTCGTCCCTTCGGCGTCGCTCATCGCGGACGACCCGACTCTGCTCCTCGTCCCGGCCGGCATGGTGCCCTTCAAGCCGTACTTCCTGGGTGAGGTCAAGCCGCCCTTCGACCGCGCCACCAGCGTCCAGAAGTGCGTGCGCACGCCGGACATCGAAGAGGTCGGCAAGACCACCCGGCACGGCACGTTCTTCCAGATGTGCGGCAACTTCTCCTTCGGCGACTACTTCAAGGAAGGCGCCATCAAGTACGCCTGGGAGCTGCTCACCAGCCCTCAGGACAAGGGTGGTTACGGCCTTGAGGCCGACCGTCTGTGGATCACCGTCTACAAGGACGACGACGAGGCCGAGCGCATCTGGCACGAGGTCGTCGGTGTGCCGAAGGAGCGCATCCAGCGCCTCGGCATGAAGGACAACTACTGGTCCATGGGCGTCCCCGGACCCTGCGGTCCCTGTTCCGAGATCAACTACGACCGCGGCCCGGAGTTCGGCGTCGAGGGCGGCCCGGCCGTCAACGACGAGCGGTACGTGGAGATCTGGAACCTCGTCTTCATGCAGTACGAGCGCGGCGAGGGCATCGGCAAGGACAACTTCGAGATCCTCGGCGAGCTCCCCAGTAAGAACATCGACACCGGCCTCGGACTCGAGCGCCTGGCGATGATCCTGCAGGGCGTGCAGAACATGTACGAGATCGACACCTCGATGGCCGTCATCAAGAAGGCCACCGAGCTGACCGGTGTCGCCTACGGCGACGCCCACGACTCGGACGTCTCCCTGCGTGTGGTCACCGACCACATGCGCACCTCCGTCATGCTCATCGGCGACGGCGTGACCCCGGGCAACGAGGGCCGCGGTTACGTTCTGCGCCGCATCATGCGCCGCGCGATCCGCAACATGCGCCTGCTCGGCGCCACCGGACCGGTCGTGCTCGACCTGATCGACACCGTGATCGCCATGATGGGCCAGCAGTACCCCGAGCTGGTCACCGACCGCGAGCGCATCGAGAAGGTCGCCGTCGCCGAGGAGAACGCCTTCCTCAAGACGCTCAAGGCCGGCACCAACATCCTCGACACCGCCGTCACCGAGACCAAGGCCGCCGGCGGCAAGGTCCTCGCCGGCGACAAGGCGTTCCTGCTCCACGACACGTGGGGCTTCCCGATCGACCTCACCCTGGAGATGGCCGCCGAGCAGGGCCTGTCCGTGGACGAGGACGGCTTCCGGCGCCTGATGAAGGAGCAGCGGGAGCGCGCCAAGGCCGACGCCCAGGCCAAGAAGACCGGCCACGCCGGTGCCGGTGCCTACCGGGAGATCGCCGACAAGGTCGGCGAGACCGACTTCATCGGCTACAGCGACACCGAGGGCGAGTCGACGATCGTCGGCATCCTCGTCGACGGCGCCTCCTCCCCGGCCGCCACGGAGGGCGACGAGGTCGAGATCGTCCTGGACCGCACCCCGTTCTACGCCGAGGGCGGCGGCCAGATCGGCGACACCGGCCGGATCAAGGTCGACTCCGGTGCCGTCATCGAGATCCGCGACTGCCAGAAGCCGGTCCCGGGCGTCTACGTCCACAAGGGCGTCGTCCAGTTCGGCGAGGTGACCGTCGGGGCCAAGGCGCATGCCTCCATCGACAGCCGCCGCCGTACCGCCATCGCCCGCGCCCACTCGGCCACCCACCTCACCCACCAGGCCCTGCGGGACGCGCTCGGCCCGACGGCCGCGCAGGCCGGTTCCGAGAACCAGCCCGGCCGCTTCCGCTTCGACTTCGGCTCGCCGTCCGCCGTGCCCACGGCCGTGATGACCGACGTCGAGCAGAAGATCAACGAGGTGCTCGCCCGCGACCTCGACGTCCGCGCCGACGTCATGGGCATCGACGAGGCCAAGAAGCAGGGCGCCATCGCCGAGTTCGGCGAGAAGTACGGCGAGCGGGTCCGCGTGGTGACCATCGGCGACTTCTCCAAGGAGCTGTGCGGCGGCACCCACGTGCACAACACCTCGCAGCTCGGCCTGGTCAAGCTGCTCGGCGAGTCGTCCATCGGCTCCGGCGTCCGCCGCATCGAGGCGCTTGTCGGTGTCGACGCGTACAACTTCCTCGCCCGCGAGCACACGGTCGTCGCCCAGCTCCAGGAGCTGATCAAGGGCCGCCCGGAGGAGCTTCCGGAGAAGGTCTCCGCCATGCTCGGCAAGCTGAAGGACGCCGAGAAGGAGATCGAGAAGTTCCGCGCGGAGAAGGTCCTCCAGGCCGCCGCCGGTCTCGCCGAGTCCGCCAAGGACGTCCGCGGGATCGCCGTCGTCACCGGTCAGGTCCCGGACGGCACCACCCCGGACGACCTGCGCAAGCTCGTCCTCGACGTGCGCGGCCGCATCCAGGGCGGCCGGGCGGCCGTGGTGGCCCTCTTCACCGTCAACAACGGCAAGCCGCTCACCGTCATCGCCACCAACGAGCCCGCCCGCGAGCGTGGCCTCAAGGCCGGTGACCTGGTCCGTACGGCCGCCAAGACCCTCGGCGGCGGCGGTGGCGGCAAGCCGGACGTCGCCCAGGGCGGCGGCCAGAACCCGGCCGCGATCGGTGAGGCCGTGGCCGCCGTGGAGCGCACGGTCGGGGAGACGGCGAAGTAATGCGCAGAGGCCGCAGGCTCGCGATCGACGTCGGGGACGCCCGGATCGGGGTCGCCTCGTGCGACCCCGACGGGATCCTCGCCACCCCGGTGGAGACGGTCCCGGGCCGGGACGTCCCGGCGGCCCGGCGTCGGCTGAAGCAGCTGGTCGAGGAGTACGAACCGATCGAGGTCGTCGTCGGTCTCCCTCGTTCCCTCAAGGGGGGCGAGGGGCCGGCCGCGGCCAAGGTCCGCGGCTTCGCCCAGGAGCTCGCCAAGGCCATCGCGCCCGTGCCGGTCCGGCTGGTCGACGAGCGGATGACGACCGTGACGGCAAGTCAGGGACTGCGGGCGTCCGGGGTGAAATCCAAAAAGGGCAGATCGGTCATCGACCAGGCAGCCGCCGTGATCATCCTCCAGCAGGCGCTGGAATCCGAACGGGTGTCAGGTAAAGCACCCGGCGAGGGCGTCGAAGTGGTCATCTGATCGCGATACGGTAACGTTCCGCGCGACTGCGACACTGTTCGAACAGGTGCCGCACAGAGAGAGGCGGATCGGATGCCGGGTCACCAGCCGCGCGACCGCCGCCTCGCGGCTCTAGGGGATCGATGACTGAGTATGGCCGGGGCCAGGAAGGCTCCGAACCGTGGCATCCGCAGGACCCGTACTACGGGGACGGCGGATGGGAAGGGCAGCAGGCTCACACGGGCCATCAAGCTGCCTACGGCGGCCAGCCGCAGCAGCATCCGCAAGCGCAGCAGCAGTACGGCGACTGGGGCACCGGCCAGCAGGGCGACTACGGCCAGACGCCGCAGCAGTACGACCCGAACCAGGGCTACGGCCGGCAGCAGTACCCCGAGCAGCAGCAACAACAGCAGTACCCCGAGCAGCAGTACCCGGAGCAGCAACAACAGCAGTACCAGCAGTACGACAACAACGGCTGGGGCACCGGCACGCACGTCCCGTACCCGGACCCCTCGGACCCGTACGGTCAGCAGGCCGCGGCCTACGGCACGGGGGAGCAGCCCGACTACTACGGCACCCCTGACGCGTATCCGCCGCCGGAGACGCCGAGCCGTCGACGGGCCGAGCCGGAACCGCAGCAAACCGACTGGGATCCCGGCCCTGACCAGGGCGAACACGCCTTCTTCGCGGACGACGACGAGGACGTGGCCGACGACGAGGGCGGCCGGGGCGACCGCCGGGGCCGCGGCGGCAAGAAACCGAAGAAGCGGCGCAGCGGATGCGCCTGCCTGGTGGTCCTGCTGGTGCTCGGCGGCGGTGTCGGCACGGTCGGATACTTCGGTTACCAGTTCTACCAAAATCGTTTCGTCTCGGCGCCGGACTACACGGGGGGCGGCACCGGCGAGAAGGTGGCCATCACCGTCCCCTCGGGCGCCAACGGAGCGGAGATGGGGCGGCTGCTCAAGGCGGCCGGTGTCGTCAAGAGCGTCGACGCGTTCGTGGCCGCGTTCGCCCGCAACGGTGAATCGGGCAAGATCCAGGCCGGCTCGTACCTCCTGAACAAGGAGATGTCCGCCGAGAGCGCCGTGGCGCTGATGCTCGACCCCAAGAGCCAGAACAACCTGATCATCCGCGAGGGCGAGCGCAACGTGGATGTCTACGCGGAGGTCGACGAGCGCCTGAAGGTGGCGAAGGGCACCACGGCGAAGGTCGCGAAGCAGAAGTACAAGGATCTCGGGCTGCCCGAGTGGGCGCTCGGTCACTCCGATCTGAAGGACCCGCTCGAAGGGTTCCTGTACCCCTCCGCCTACGCGGTCAGCAAGGGGGACAAGCCGGAGACCGTGCTCAAGGACATGGTCAGCCGCGCCAAGGACAAGTACGAGGCCATGGGCCTTGAGGAGAAGGCCGAGGGGCTGGGCCTGGACGGTCCCTGGCAGCTGCTCACCGTCGCGAGCCTCGCGCAGGCCGAGGGCACGAGCCACGACGACTTCCGCAAGATGGCCGAGGTCGTCTACAACCGCCTGAAGCCGGGCAACCCCCAGACGTACGGCTCCCTGGAGTTCGACTCGACGTACAACTACGTCAAGAACCAGAGCAAGATCGACCTGACGATCGCCGAGCTCAAGCAGTACGACAACCCCTACAACACGTACTACGTGAAGGGGCTGCCGCCCGGGCCGATCGACAACCCGGGCGAGGAGGCCATCAAGGGGGCGCTCAACCCGACGCACGACGGCTGGTACTACTTCATCTCGCTGGACGGCAAGACCAGCAAGTTCACGAAGACGCTCGCCGAGCACGACCGGCTCGTGCAGGAGTTCAACGCGTCACGGAAGAAGGACTGAGGACCGGACGCCGCGGCCGGGCCGTGGTCCTCGCGTGCCAACGGATCAAGGAAAGATTCCATGACAGCTCGGGCCACCGACGCCCGCCGGGCCGCCGTTCTCGGCAAGCCCATCGCCCACTCCCTCTCGCCGGTGCTGCACCGGGCCGCCTACCGGGAGCTGGGGCTCACGGGCTGGTCGTACGACCGGTTCGAGCTCGACGAGGCCGCCCTGCCCGGGTTCGTCGAGCAGCTCGGTCCGGAGTGGGCCGGACTGTCGGTGACCATGCCGCTCAAGCGGGCGGTCATCCCGCTGCTCGACGGGATCAGCGACACCGCCGCCTCCGTGGAGGCGGTCAACACGGTCGTGTTCGCCGAGGACGGCCGCCGCCTCGGCGACAACACCGACATCCCGGGGATGGTCGCCGCCCTCCGCGAGCGCGGCATCGAGCAGGTCGACTCGGCTGCGATCCTCGGCGCCGGCGCCACCGCCTCCTCCGCGCTCGCCGCGCTCGCCCGGATCTGCACCGGCGAGGTCGTCGCCTATGTGCGCAGCGACGCCCGGGCCGCCGAGATGCGGCAGTGGGGCGAGCGCCTCGACGTCGAGGTCCGCACCGCGGGCTGGGCGGACGCGGCCGAGGCCCTGCGCGCCCCGCTGGTGATCGCGACCACCCCCGCCGGGGCGACGGACGCCCTCGCCCACGCCGTACCGGAGCGGCCCGCCGCCCTCTTCGACGTGCTCTACGACCCCTGGCCGACGGAACTCGCGGCCCGCTGGTCGATGACCGGCGGCGCCGTGGTCAGCGGCCTCGACCTGCTCGTGCACCAGGCGGTGCTCCAGGTCGAGCAGATGACCGGCCGGGGTCCCGCGCCCGTGGAGGTCATGCGCGCGGCCGGCGAGCACGCGCTGGCGGCCCGCTGACGGGCGGCGACCGAGCGGAACGGCTGCTGCCGGCCGCGCGGATCGCCACAGGACGCGCTTCCCGATCGGGCGAGGCGGGCGAGAGCGCGGCGGAGCGGATGGCCTGACCGCCCGCCGGGCCCCTGACGTCCGTCTGCTGGACCGGTGACCGGTGGTCGCCGCCGGACGTGGGAGGATCGGAGGTGGCGGGCCGGGGCCGCGCACCTGGTCGCGCCGTTGCCGTACGCGAGGACGCGCGTAAGCAGGGCAGTACCAGGGCGCGAGCACTGAGGAGCACCGTTGAGCAGGTTGCGCTGGCTGACCGCGGGGGAGTCCCACGGTCCCGCACTCGTCGCGACGCTGGAGGGCCTTCCCGCCGGCGTGCCCATCACCACGGAGATGGTGGCGGACCACCTGGCGAGGCGGCGGCTGGGCTATGGCCGCGGTGCCCGGATGAAGTTCGAGCAGGACCAGGTCACCTTCCTCGGCGGCGTCCGGCACGGTCTGTCCCTCGGTTCCCCGGTCGCGATCATGGTGGGCAACACCGAGTGGCCGAAGTGGGAGCAGGTCATGTCGGCCGACCCCGTCGACCCGGAGATCCTGGCGGGCCTCGCGCGCAACGCCCCGCTGACCCGCCCGCGCCCCGGCCACGCCGACCTCGCGGGCATGCAGAAGTACGGCTTCGACGAGGCCCGGCCGATCCTGGAGCGCGCCTCCGCGCGGGAGACGGCGGCCCGGGTGGCGCTGGGCGCGGTGGCCCGCTCGTACCTGAAGGAGACGACCGGCGTCGAGATCGTCAGCCATGTCGTCGAGCTGTGTTCGGTGAAGGCCCCCGCCGGGGTGTACCCGACCCCGGCGGACGTCGAGCGGCTCGACGCCGACCCGTTGCGCTGCCTGGACGCGGACACGTCGAAGGCGATGGTGGCCGAGGTCGACCAGGCCCACAAGGACGGCGACACCCTCGGCGGGGTGGTGGAGATCCTGGCGTACGGCGTGCCGGTGGGCCTGGGCTCGCACGTCCACTGGGACCGCAAGCTGGACGCCCGCCTCGCGGGGGCGCTGATGGGCATCCAGGCGATCAAGGGCGTCGAGCTCGGTGACGGGTTCGAGCTGGCGCGGGTGCCGGGCTCCAAGGCGCACGACGAGATCGTGAACTCGCCCGAGGGCATCCGGCGCGTCTCCGGCCGCTCCGGCGGCACCGAGGGCGGCCTGAGCACGGGCGAGCTGCTGCGGGTGCGCGCCGCGATGAAGCCGATCGCGACCGTGCCGCGGGCCCTTCAGACCGTGGACGTGACCACCGGCGAGGCCGCCCAGGCCCACCACCAGCGCTCCGACGTGTCCGCGGTCCCGGCCGCCGGCATCGTCGCCGAGGCGATGGTCGCGCTCGTCCTGGCGGACGCGGTGGCGGAGAAGTTCGGCGGCGACAGCGTGCCCGAGACCCGCCGCAACGTGCAGTCGTACCTCGAGAACCTGGCCATCCGATGAGCCCCGTGGTCGTCCTCGTCGGGCCGATGGGCGTGGGCAAGTCCACCGTCGGGCGGCTGCTGGCCGAGCGGCTCGCGGTGGGGTACCGGGACACCGACGACGACATCGTCGCCGAGCAGGGCCGCGCCATCGCGGAGATCTTCGTCGACGAGGGCGAGCCGGCCTTCCGGGCGATCGAGAAGGCCGCCGTGCGGCGGGCCCTCGCCGAGCACGACGGCGTCCTCGCCCTCGGCGGCGGCGCGATCCTCGACGAGGACACCCGCGCCCTGCTGGCCGGGCAGCGGGTGCTGTACCTGTCGATGGACGTCGAGGAGGCGGTCAAGCGCACCGGCCTGAACGCCGCGCGTCCACTGCTCGCGGTCAACCCCCGCAAGCAGTGGCGCGAGCTGATGGAGGCCCGCCGCCACCTGTACGAGTCGATCGCCACGGCGGTCGTGGCCACCGACGGCCGCACTCCCGAAGAAGTCACCGACATCGCGCTGGACGCACTGGAGTTGAAGGAAGCATGAGCGAGGCAGTGACGCGCATCCAGGTCGGCGGCACCGCGGGCAGCGAACCGTACGAGGTCCTGGTGGGCCGTCAACTCCTGGGTGAGCTGGGCGCGTTGGTCGGGGAGAAGGCGCAGCGGGTGGCGGTCGTCCACCCCGAGGCGCTCGCCGACACCGGGGAGGCCCTGCGCGCCGACCTCGCCGAGCAGGGCTACGAGGCCGTCGCCATCCAGGTGCCCAACGCGGAGGAGGCCAAGACCGCCGAGGTCGCCGCCTACTGCTGGAAGGCGCTCGGCCAGTCCGGCTTCACCCGCTCCGACGTCGTGGTCGGCGTCGGCGGCGGCGCGACCACCGACCTGGCCGGGTTCGTGGCCGCGACCTGGCTGCGCGGGGTGCGCTGGATCGCCATCCCGACCACCGTGCTCGCCATGGTCGACGCGGCCGTCGGCGGCAAGACCGGCATCAACACCGCCGAGGGCAAGAACCTCGTCGGCGCCTTCCACCCGCCCGCCGGCGTCCTGTGCGACCTGGCCGCGCTGGACTCCCTGCCGGTCAACGACTACGTCTCCGGGCTCGCCGAGATCATCAAGGCCGGCTTCATCGCCGATCCGCAGATCCTGGAGCTCATCGAGTCGGACCCCGAGGCCGCGCGCACTCCGGCGGGCCCGCACACCGCGGAGCTCATCGAGCGCTCGATCCGGGTCAAGGCCGAGGTGGTCTCCTCCGACCTCAAGGAGTCGGGCCTCAGGGAGATCCTCAACTACGGCCACACGCTCGCCCACGCCATCGAGAAGAACGAGCGGTACAAGTGGCGGCACGGCGCCGCCGTCGCCGTAGGGATGCACTTCGCCGCCGAACTGGGCCGTCTGGCGGGCCGGTTGGACGACGCGACCGCCGACCGCCACCGCACGGTGCTGGAGTCGGTCGGCCTGCCGCTGCACTACCGCTACGACCAGTGGCCCAAGTTGCTGGAGACCATGAAGGTCGACAAGAAGTCCCGCGGCAACCTGCTGCGGTTCATCGTCCTCGACGGACTGGGCAAGCCCACCGTCCTGGAGGGCCCGGACCCGGCCGTGCTGCTCGCCGCCTACGGCGAGGTCGGCCAGTAAGTCCCGCGACGGGCGTTCCGCCTGATTCGCCTTGCCCCAGGGGCACTTCGGGGCGCCCCCGGTCGTTTCACCAAACATGGGCCGGGGGCGGTACCGTTCGATGGCGAACGGGGTATGCACCACCCCGTAACCAGCGCCGATCAGCCTGACGCGAGTGAGCCGGAGGGGGCGCGTCGGAGACGAGAGGACGAGCGGGCGAAGGCTTTCGGGCCGCGCCCGTCGGGCTCCCGGCACCGACGCGAGCGCCCCGGGGCGAGCGAGCCGAAAAAGACGAGACGGAGTGGCACCGGATGCAGCACGCAGTGGGTTCTCCGCTGCCGCCGCCCCATCAGCCGGGGCACGGACCGGCCGCCGGCTGGTCGTCGGCCGCACACCACCCGGGACCGCATCACCCGGGCGCGCACCAGGGCTCCGCCCCGGTGCCCCCACCGCCGTCGGCACCGGGCTTCGCCCCGGCTCCCGTGCCGCCGACGCCACCGCACTCACCGGTCCCGCCCGCGCCGCAGCACTCACCGGGGCCGGTGCCCGACACCACCGGCCATGTGCCGCTGCCGCCCGGCGCCCCCGTGGGCGCCGGGCGGCAGCCTGCCGCTTATACACCTCT
>NZ_LJBR01000397.1 GCF_001282115.1 Streptomyces sp. NRRL B-24085
GAACGGGCCCGGCGGACAGCGTCCCACCCGGTGGCGGGCAGGTCCGTCGTGCCGAGGGGGGCCGGGACGGGGGCGGGTGTGGGTTCGGTGGACGGGCCGTCGCCGGGTCCGCCCGACGGCCGGGCCAGCAGCCGCAGCCACAGCCCCAGCGTCCTCCGCAGCTCGTGCGGCCGTACGACCGCGTCCGCCGCGCCCGCCGCCACCTGCGCCTCCGCCGTGTACGCCGCCGGGTCCGCGTCCGGCGGACGGACCCGGGAGCCCGCGAAGCCGACCTGCGCCCCCGGCAGGGCGAGGACCACGTCGGCGCCCGCACCCAGGGTGGCCCAGCCGCCGCCCGTGGTGGGGTCGCGCAGGACCGCGATCTGGGGCAGTCCCGCCGCCCGGGTCAGGGCCGACTCCCGTGCCACGCGCTGGAGTTGGGACAGGGCGAGCATGCCCTCCTGCATCCGGCTGCCGCCCGTGGCCACCAACGGCACGACAGGGAGGCGGTGTTCCCGGGCGTACCGGTACGCCGCCTCCAGCCGGTCGCCGGTGCGTTCGCCCAGCGAGCCGCCGAGGAAGCCGAACTCGAAGGCGATCAGGACGGCCCGCACGCCCTCGACGTGCGCGGTGCCGCAGACGACCGACTCCTGCTCGCCGGTGCGCTCGGCCGCCCGGGCGCGCGAGGCGTCGTAGCCCTGCCAGGCGAGCGGACCGTCGGGCTTCGACCGCCGCTTGGGGTACGGGATCTCGGAGAAGTCGTCGGCGAGCAGCGCGACCACCTCGCGTGCGGACAGACGCTCAGCCATGCAGCGCCCGCTTCATGATCTTCCCCATGTCGTTGCGGGGCAGGGAGTCGAGGTGGTGGACGACCCGGGGGCGCTTGTGCGGGGCCAGGCGACGGGCCACGTGGTCGGCCAACTCCTCCAGGGACGGCCGGGACCGGGCGTCCGCCGGGACGATCCAGGCCACGATCCGCTCGCCCAGGTCCGGGTCCGGCTCCCCGGTCACCGCCGCCTCCCGTACGCCCGGATGCTCCAGCAGCGCGTTCTCGATCTCGCCCGCCCCGATCTTGTAGCCCCCGCTCTTGATCAGGTCGGTGGCCTTCCGGCCGACGATCCGGACGTACCCGTCCGTGTCCCGCACCGCCATGTCCCCCGTCCGGAACCAGCCGTCCGCCGTGAACGCGGCCGCCGTCGCGTCCGGCCGGTTGAGGTACTCGGTGAACAGATTGGGGCCACGCACCTGGATCTCGCCCACCGTCTCGCCGTCGTACGACGTGATCGGCGACCCGTCCTCCTCCACCAGCCGCAGCTCCACGCCCGGCAGCGGTACGCCCACCGTCCCGGCGCGCGGCTCGCCGTCCGCGCGCACGCCGGGCCGGGGGTCCGGGGGTGTCCACCGGGACGAGCACAGCATGAGGGTCTCCGTCATGCCGTAGCGCTCGACGACCCGGCGCCCGGTCGCGGCCGCGATGCGCTCGTGGTCGTGCACGGGCAGCGCCGCCGAACCGGAGACGAGGAGCCGGGCCCCGGCCAGCGCCTTCACCAACTCGGGGTCCTCCGCCAGGGCTTCGGCGATCCGGTGGTACATCGTGGGGACACCGAACAGCATGGTCGCGCCGGCGTTCAGCTCGCGGGCCACCCCGTCCGTGCTGAAGCGGCCGAGGTGGCGGACCGAGCCGCCGCGGCGGAGCGGGCCGAGGACGCCCAGCACCAGACCGTGCACGTGGAAGAGGGGCAGGCCGTGCACGAGGACGTCCTGTGACGTCCACTGCCAGGCGTCGGCGAGGGCGTCCAGCGTGGCGGCCACGGCCCGGCGGGGGAGCACGGCGCCCTTCGGGGGACCGGTGGTGCCGGAGGTGTAGACGACCAGGGCGGGGTCGCCGTCCCGCGCCGGGGTGTCGGGGGCGGGGCCGCCGGTGCCGTGCACGTCGACATCGACGCGCTCCAAGTCGGCGAGGCCCGGCGGGAGTTCGGCGCCGGGAGCGGCGAGCAGCAGGGCCGGGGCGCTGTCGCTCAGGATGTGCCCGAGCTCCTTCTCGCCGGACTTCGGGTTGAGCGGTACCGCCGCGACACCGGCCTCCAGCGCCGCCACGACGGCCACCGCGGTCTCCAGTTCCGGCGTCGCCCAGACGGCCACCCGGTCGTACCCCGCGAGACGGGCCGCCAGGGCGTCGGTCGCGGCGGCGAGTCGCGCGTAGGTGAGGGAGCGGTCGCCGAACCGCAGGGCGGGACGGTCCGCCGGGGCGCCCCTGAGGGCCGGGAAGAGAGAGGTCACGCTTCGATCCTGTCCTGTGGTCGCCTGTCCGTCCTACCCGAACCCCGGACCGCCTACCGCCCGGCGGCCGCCAGCACCGCCTCCACCACCGGCCCCAGCGACCGCGGGTGCAGGAACAGGAAGAGGTTCGGTTCGACCAGTTCCAGTTCCATGACCCGCGGCTGCCCGTCCTCCCCGTCGACGAGGTCCACGCGCGCGTACAGCAGTTCCGGCGCGTCCGGGACGGCGGCCAGGGCGCGCTCGGCGACGGCGTGTTCGGCCGCGGTCGGGGTCCAGGGCTCCAGGCCCGGGTGGGCGACCTTCTCCGCGTCGAACGACGTACCGGGGGCGAGCACGGCCCGCTTGCGGCTGGCGTGCAGCAGCCGCCCCCCGAAGAACTGGAGCGCCCGCTCACCGCCCGCGTCGATGCCCCGCATGTACGGCTGCACCATCGCCGTCAGCCCCTCGGCGTGCATGCGCTCCAGATGCCGTACGGCACCCTCGTGCCGCTCCGGGGTGTACCGCGCCGCGTACCGGGCGCCCGCCCCGGACGTGGGCTTGACGACGTACTCGTGGTCGTCGGGCAGGTCCGCCGGGTCGCCGGGGGCGAGATAGCGGGTCGGCACGACCGGTACCCCCGCCTCCGCGAGCTCCCCGAGGTACCGCTTGTCGGTGTTCCAGCGCACGACCTCCGCCGGATTGGCGAGCCGGGTCAGCTTGGCGCAGCGCTCCGCCCACGCCACGAACTCGGCGGCCCGCCAGCTGTAGTCCCAGGTGGACCGGATGACGGCCAGGTCGTAGCCGGCCCAGTCGACGTCGGGGTCGTCCCAGAACACGGCCCGTGCGTCGGCCCCGGCCTCGCGCAGCGCGGCCGTCAGTACGGGCAGGTCGGCGTCCTTGCTGGGCTCGGGCCGGGGGTCGTAGGTGACGAGGGCGACTCGGGGCACGGCGGGTTCCTTTCCCGTACGGATCGACTCCCGTACAGCTCGACCGGAAGGCTAACCACTACGGACGCAACCGCGGCAACCGCTTTACCTTCCCCCTCGGTGAAGCCCCACCATCGAGGCGAGGAACGGAGGAGGCCGTATGGAGTGGCTCACGATCGGGGCCTTCGCGCGGGCGTGCCGGCTGTCGCCCAAGGCACTGCGGCTCTACGACGAGCTGGAGCTGCTGCGCCCGGCACGCGTCGACGCGGCCACGGGCTACCGCTACTACACCCCGGACCAGCTCGAACAGGCCCGGCTGGTGGCGTGGCTGCGGCGGCTGGGCATGCCGCTGGCCCGCATCCGCACGGTGTGCGCGCTCCCGCCCGCCGCTGCCGCCGGAGAGATCCGCGCGTACTGGGCGCGGGTCGAGGCGGAGACGGCCGTACGGCGGGACCTCGCCGCGTTCCTCGTCGACGAGCTGACGGCGGCACCGAGGAAGGACACCCCCGTGCTCGAACTGCGCTACTGCGCCCACTCGGACCCCGGCCGGGTCCGCCCCGCCAACCAGGACACCGCCTACGCGGGTGCCCGCCTCCTCGCGGTCGCCGACGGGTACGGCCCCGCGGGCGGCCCCGCCAGCGACGCGGCCGTGGCCGCGCTGCGGTTCCTCGACAGCGCCGAACTCCCGGCCGGGAACGTCCTCAATCTGCTGGAGGACGCCGTGCACGGCGCGAGCCAGGCGGTGCGGGACGTGACCGCGGGCGCCGACGAGAACGGCACCACCCTGACCGCCCTGCTGTGGACCGGCTCCCGGCTCGCCCTCGTCCACGTCGGCGACTCGCGCGCCTACCTCCTGCGCGACGGCGAGCTCTTCCGCGTCACCCACGACCACACGGTGGTCCAGTCGCTGGTCGACGAGGGCCGGCTGACCGCGGAGGAGGCGGTCACCCACCCCCAGCGGGCCCTGCTCCTCAAGGCCCTCACGACCGGCACCCCGGACCTGGGACTGCGTGACGCGGAGCCCGGCGACCGCTACCTGCTGTGCTCCGACGGCCTCTGTTCCGTCGTCCCCGACCCGGCCGTCCGCGACCTGCTCACCTCCGCCCCCACCCCCGACACGGCCGTGCACGCCCTGGTCGACGCCGCGAACACCGCGGGCGGCCCGGACAACGTCAGCTGCGTGGTGGCGGACGTGGTGGAGCCGACGGCCCGACGCCCTGCATCATGACGGGCATGTCGATGTCCGGAACCGACGCGTACGACCGGGAACCTCACCTGCCCCCGCTCGTCGAACGCGCGCTGGCAGCGGCCCGCGCCCACGGCTTCCTGCACTCCTGCCGCCCCGAACAGGGCCGGCTGCTGCACGCGCTGGCGGGCGGTGCCCGGGGCCGTGTCGGGGAGACGGGCACGGGCTGCGGCGTGGGCCTGGCGTGGCTGGCCTCGGGGACACGGCAAGGTGTACGGCTCGTCAGCGTCGAGCGCGACCCGGAGCGTGCCCGCGTCGCCGCCGAGGTGTTCGCGGACCGCCCCGACGTGCGGATCCTGTCCGGCGACTGGCGCCGCATCGAGGAGGACGGCCCCTACGACCTCCTCGTCCTCGACGGCGGGGGCACCGGCAAGACGCCCGGCGACGTCCCGGCCGACCCGGCCCGGCTCCTCACCCCGGGCGGCCGGATCGTGGTCGACGACTTCACCCCGGCGTCGGACTGGCCGCCCCGGCACGACGGCCGTCCGGATCGCCCGCGTCTGTTCTGGCTGGAGCACCCCGCCCTGGACACGGTCGAGCTCCCCCTGGCCGGGGACCTGGCCACGCTGGTCGGGACGCGGCGCCGGTCCACCGCGACGACCTGAGGCGCTCCCGTCAGCGCACAGTCAGGCGTTGCAGCAACCCCCAGGTGAACTCGGCGACCACCTCACGCCGTGTGCCCGACTCGTCGGGGGCCGTGAAGGCCAGGCCCCAGCGGGTCGGGGCCGTGCCCTCCAGGGGGCGGGCCGGGGGGAAGGCGCGGGCCGCCTCGTCGACCGTGCACGACCAGGGGGTGAGGTCGGCGAGGGTGCGCAGGGCCGGGCCCTCGGCACCCGGCGCGCGGATCAGCCATTCGTTCCAGACCGCGCCGGTCGGGGAGAGAAGGACCTCGAAGCGGAGGTCGGGCCAGAGCGGGACCGGCCACAGCCAGGCCTCGCACTCCAGGTCGCCCACCGCGCGGGTCAGGACGGTCTCCGGGGCGCCGAGCACCGAGCGGTACCGGGACGCGGCGGCGCGGGCCCGAGGGGAGCGGACCATCGCCTGCCAGCGCTTGTTGGCCTCCCGCATCTCGGCGATCGACACGCCCAGCGCGTGCCGGGCGTCCTCCACCGGGCCGGGGTTGTGGTCGGCCATGCGGCGCAGCAGGACCAGCTGGAAGTCATGGACGGTGAAGGGACCGGCCGGGGGCTTTCCGGAGGGCATGCTCCCCATCGTCCCCCACGGCACTGACACCGGGCCGGCGGCCGTCGGGGAGGAAGAGCACCGAGTTGACGTACCGGGGGCGGCGGAGGAGGGGCAGGACCCGGCGGAGCAGGCCCTGGCTGACGACGTACGACGCCGTCTCCTGGTGGGCCTCCAGGGGGAAGCCGGACAGCGGGAGCCAGGCGGTGCGGGGCAGCACCCAGCCGTCGTAGCCGAGGAGGGCGAGGTAGGTGACGACCGGCGCGATCGGCTGGATCCGGGACTCCAGTTCGACGAAGAGCGCGGGCCGGTCACGCGCGAGGATCCCCGTCGCCCCGCGCAGCACCGCCAGCTCGCTGCCGTCCACGTCGATCTTGATGAAGTCGACGTCCTTCAGACCGAGCTCGTCCAGCGTGACGCAGCGGACGTCCACCGCGCGGCCGTGGATGTCCCTGCGGACCAGGGAGGACACCCCGCGGTCGCCCTCGTCGCCGGGCGGCAGCCACAGCCGGGCGGTGCCCGGGCGGTCCGCGGCGGCGGCCTGGACGACCCGCACGTTCGGCGGGGCCGCCGAGGTCAGCAGCCGGGCCAGACGGGGGACCGGCTCGACGGTCACCACCTGCCGTGCCCGCCCGGCCAGCCGGCGCGTCCACGGCCCGTACCAGCCGCCCACGTCCACCGCCGTACGGCAGCCCGCCGGGCACAGCTCGGCCAGCCGCGCCAGCTCCGGCTCGAAGCGCGGGTACACCGCCCGGGCGGCCGCCGCGACGAGACGGGTGGGCAGATGGGGGGCCACCCGCGCCGCCCAGGTGCGGGCCGGCCCGGTCACGGGGTCGTCCCGGGGGTCTGGGGGGAACCCCCGGTACAGCGGCGCAGGAGGTCCTCGTGCTGGTCGTCCGTCACCTGCTCGCCGGAGGCCGGCAGCAACTGCGGGATGCCGTCGACGATCGGGTAGCGGCGGTGCAGCCGGGGGTTGTAGAGGGCCTCGTCCGGCGGTACGAGGTGCAGGGGCCCCTTGTCGAGCGGGCACGCCAGGATCTGCAACAGCGGGTCTTCGGGGTTCATGGTGGCGTCAACTCCTTGGTGCCGATGGGGGGTTGGGGCGCCTGGTCGTGCTTGGGCATGCTCAGCAGGACGGCGACGGCGAGCACCGTGCCCGCGAGGCGCAGCGCGAGCCGCACCGGGTCGTGGGGCAGCGACTCGCCGAACGAGAGCGTGCCCAGCACCGCGGTGTACAGACAGGTCACCGTCGTGCACACCGGCACGATCAGTGACGCCCGGCAGCGTTGCAGCGCCGCCTGCGACATCACCAGGCCGAACGCCCCGGTGAACAACAGGAGATACGGATAGGGCGACCTCAACAGCTCAACCACCGCGCTGCCGAGGCCACTTGACGTGAGAGAGCTCGACACGCCCTTGATCGCCAGCGAGCTGACCCCGTACAGCAGGCCGACCGCCACGCCGTACTCGACGCCCGTCGTCGGCATGCGGTGCCGGTGCCTGGTGCGCCGCTCGGCGGACCCGTACAGCCACACGCCCGCCGCCAGCGACGGCACGCACACCAGCAGGATGAGCTGGTAGGGAGCGTCCTGACTGACCCGGTCCGAGCCCTGCTTCAGGGACAGCACGACCATGAGGAGCGCGGCGAGGATGGCGCCCAGGGCGAACCGCTCCCGCCCGGTCGTCTCCTCGCCCAGCAGCCGCGCCGACAGCAGCACCAGCAGCACCAGACCGGAGACGAAGATGCCCTGCGCGGCCGCGATCGGCAGCGTCCGGTAGACCGCGAGCTGCGCCCCGAACCCGGCCGCCAGCGACAGCGAGCCGCCGATCCACAGCGGGCTCCTGACCACCAGCCCCAGCAGCCGGGCGGGTTGCCGGATCGTCACCTCGGGCAGGGCGGTGAGCGCCCGTTTCTCCAGCACGAACCCGACGCTGTAGAGGGTGTTCGCCAACAGGGCCGCCGCCACTCCCCACCACATGGTCCACGCCCCCTAGGTCTTGCGCGCGTGCAGCAGCAGGATCGACGCGATCGACGGTCTGGCGCACGCCAGCCGGTCCAGTGCGCGCAGCGGACGCGGCACCCCGTGAAAGGGCGCCCCCGCCAGCCGTACGACCTCGAAGCCGGCCGCCGCGACGAACTCCCGCAGCGCGCGGGCCGTGTACAGCCGCAGATGCCCCACGACCTCCCGTCCCGGCCGCCCGTGGACGGCCCGCAGGCTCACCTCCGAGAACACCGGCTGGACACCGGCCAGCAGCAGTCCGCGGTTGTACCAGGCGGCCAGGTTCGGGGTGGACAGCATGAGATGGCCTCCGGGGCGCAGGACGCGGCGGATCTCGTCCAGCGCCGAGTCCGGGTCGACCAGGTGCTCGACGACCTCGCTGAACAGCACGGCGTCCACGGAGGCGTCCCTGAACGGCAGCCCGGACTCGGTCAGTTCACCGCGGACGGCGTACGGCAGCCTGGCGCGGGCGCGCTTGAGGGCGTCCTGGGACCAGTCGACGCCGACGATCCGGTGACCGGTGAGGAGCGGGGCGGCGGTGGCGGCCGCGGTGCCGTCTCCGCAGCCGATGTCCAGGACGGTGCGCGGAGCCGTTCCGGCGGTGCCGAGGGCGGCGGCGAGCATGCGGGCCTGGCGCAGGGAGCGCGGGGTGCCGGAGGCGACCGGGACGGCCGGGTCCTCGTAGAAGTCCCTGAGGCCGCCGCGGCGCGGGGGCGCGGTGGTGTTCACGGGGCCACCTCCGTGGTGTGCAGGTAGTGCTCGAACAGGTCCCGCAGATGGGCGCCGTCGCCGTGCCCGAGCAGAGACCGTGACCAGCGCAGGGCAAGGTGCAGCCGGCCCGCGGTCGAGGCGGTCGTGACGGTGAGCCCGCGGGGCATCCGGGCCGGCGCCGAGAACCACACGGCGTGGGCGCGGCCCGCCTCCTCGCCGAAGTCCAGGGGGTACGGGACGCGGCCGATGTTGCTGAGGAGGGTGGTGGAGGTCCAGGGTGCGGCCGCCCTGCGCAGTCCGCGGGTGAGGGCTGCGCGCCAGGCCACCGGGGTGACGGGGGCGGTGAGGAGGCCGGCGCCGTGGCCGAGTTGGGGGCGGGGGAGGGATTTCAGGGCCCGGGTCCGCTCGGCCGTGCGGCGCAGGAACTCGGGC
>NZ_LJBR01000398.1 GCF_001282115.1 Streptomyces sp. NRRL B-24085
CCTCGGGGGGCGGTTCGTGACCGTGGGAGACCATGGTGCGCTCGCCCTCGTACGCCATCGACACGGTGACCGGGGAGTGCCAGCCGGGGACCCGGCGCGACGGGGAGAGGTCGATGCCCTCGCCCTGCTCCAGGGCGTCCCAGCAGTATTCGCCGTAGTGGTCGTCGCCGAAGGCCGCGGCCAGCGAGGTGCGCAGTCCGAGCCGGGCCAGGGCGGTCGCCATGTTGGCCACCCCGCCGGGGCTCGACCCCATCCCGCGGGCCCAGGACTCGGTGCCGCGCACCGGGGCGGAGCCGAGCCCGGTGAAGACGATGTCGAGGAAGACGGTGCCGGTGAGATAGACGTCCCAGGGCGGATCGTCGGGTGCGCGCACGGCGGCCAGGGGGTCGACCTGGGCCTGGCACTGCCCCGCTGTGCCGGTGTACGACGGTCCCTTTCCGTTGGACGCGATCACGGTGAGCTCCCTGCGCGTGGTGCCGATCAGGCCAGTCTGCACCACACCGCCGACATCGGGTCGGCGGTCGCCCGCGACCCGCCCGGCAGGTCAGGCCGTCGCGGTCCCGTCCCGTCGTCCGCGGGGACTCCGCCTACCAGCGGGGCACGGCGGGCGTGACCCATCCCGGCTCGGCGACCCGCATCGCGGCGGCGTCGTCGCGGTCCCGGAGCGTCCCGTCGTCTTCCAGCCACCGCCGGTGCAGGAAGTCCACCTTGTCCCGGTCGAGTTCGACACCGAGTCCGGGTGCGTCGGAGACCCGTACGGCACCGTCCTCGAAGACCAGCCGCTCGGTCAGCACGTCCTCCGACTGCCACGGGTAGTGCGAGTCGCAGGCGTGGTGGAGGTTCGGCACGGTGGCCGCCACCTGCGTCATCGCGGCCAGTGAGATCCCGAGGTGGGTGTTGGAGTGCATGGACACGCCCACCCCGAAGGTCCGGCAGATCGCGGCGAGTTGCTGGGTGTTGCGCAGTCCGCCCCAGTAGTGGTGGTCCGAGAGCACCACCTGCACGGCGTCCCGGGCGAACGCCTCCTTGATCTCCGCGAAGGTCGTCACGCACATGTTGGTGGCCAGCGGGACGCCGGTCCCGGCGGACACCTCCGCCATGGCCGCGGTGCCCAGCGCGGGATCCTCCAGGTACTCCAGGACGTCCCCGAGCTCCCGGGCCACCTTCAGCGAAGTGGCCACGCTCCAGGCCCCGTTGGGGTCGAGCCGCAGGGGGTGCCCGGGGAACGCCTCGGCGAGGGCCCGGACCGCGGCGATCTCCTGGTCCGGCGGGAAGACCCCGCCCTTGAGCTTGAAGGAGGTGAAGCCGTACCGCTCGGTGAACAGCCGGGCCTGCGCCACCACGCCCGCGGGATCGAGGGCCGCCCCCCAGTCGTCCTTCTCGCAGGCGACGCCCTCGGGGTGGGCGGCCCACTTGTAGAAGAGGTACGCGCTGTAGTCGACCGCGTCCCGGACCTTGCCCCCGAGCAGGGCGTGCACCGGCAGTCCGAGCGCCTTGCCCAGCGCGTCGAGGCAGGCCACCTCGAACCCGGAGACGACGGACAGCCGCAGCTTGTCGGCGGTCTGCACGCCCCGCAGCCCGCCGACGTCGACCTGTCCGGAGACCCGGGAGGAGTCGACCGCGACCTGATCGGCGACGGTGAACAGCCCGTTGAGATCCGAGGCCTGCCGTCCGACCAGTCGCGCCGCGAACGGCCGGGCCAGTTCCAGGTACTTGGTGTCCCCGTAGGTCTCGCCGACCCCGACGACCCCGTCCGCGGTCTCCACCTCGACGATCAGGCGGGGTGTGTACGGCTGGTGCACGCCCTGGGTGTTGAGCAGCGGCGGGTCGGCGACCAGGATCGGGGTGAGCCGGACGTCGGTGATCGTGAGGTTCACAGCGTGGCTCCTACGAGGTCGAGGCCGGTGGTGAGCAGCAGCCGGAGGTCCGCCAGGTCGGCGTCCGACGGTTCGGTGAGCGGCGCGCGTACGGGCCCGACCGGGCGTCCTCGCAGTCGTGCCGCCGCCTTCACCAGGGACACGGCGTACCCGGGCACGCGGTCCCGGAGCTCGACGAGCGGGACGTAGAAGTCGCGCAGCAGCTTCTCCACCGTGCCGTCGCCCTCGTGGCCCGCACGCAGGGCGTCGAAGAAGGTGTCGGCGATCTCGGGGGCGAAGGCGTGGACGGCGGAGGAGTAGGCGGGGACGCCGACGGCGGCGTAGGCGCGGGCCTGGATCTCGGCGGTGGAGGCGCCGTTGAAGAACAGGAAGTCCTCGGGTGCGGCGAGGGTCAGGCGCTGGAGCCGGTCGAGGTCGCTGTGCCCGTCCTTGAGCCCGATGACGCCGGGGATCTCGGTGATCCGCCGGAACGCGTCGAGGCCGAAGGCGACCTGACCGCGCTGGTAGGCGATGAGCGGCAGCCGGGTGCGGGCCGCGATCTGCCCGAGCTGCGCGACCAGGCCGTCCTGCGGGGCGGCGACCAGGTAGTGCGGCAGGACCAGCAGCGCGTCCGCCCCCGCGTCCTCGGCGATCCGGGCGAAGCGGACGGCCTGCGCCCAGCCGTAGCCGGTCCCGGCGACGACGGGCACGCTGCCGCCGGCCTCCTCGACCGCGATGGTGACGACCTGCCGGTACTCGTCCTCGTCCAGCGAGAAGAACTCGCCGGTCCCGCAGGCCGGGAAGAGCGCGCCCGGTTCCCGCCCGAGCTGTGCGGCCACGTGCGCGCGGAAGCCGTCCGGGTCGAGGGTGCCGTCGTCGTGGAAGCTCGTGAGCGGGAACGACAGCACGCCGCGTGCCATGCCGTCCCGCAGTCGTCGGGCCGTGTCCGGGTCGGGGCTCACCCTCGGTCATCTCCCTATGTAGACGTTATCCACGTATGCAGATGGAGATTAGGTAGGCGGATCCCGTCCGTCAATGGGACCGTCCCGGTTCGCCGGGCCGATTACGATCGGTGCATGTCAGAGACAGGGGCCGGACGCCCCGAGACCGGCGGTGTCCGCGAGGTCAAGTCGGCGGCCCGCACGGTCGAGCTCCTCGAACTGCTGGCCCAGCGCGGCGACCGCCCGGCACGGCTCCAGGAGCTCGCGGACGTCCTGGGCGTGCCGCGCAGTTCGATGTACGCGCTGCTCCAGACCCTGATCTCGCGCGGCTGGGTCCGCACCGACATCACCGGGTCGCTCTACGGCATCGGCATCCACGCCCTGCTCACCGGCACCAGCTATCTGGACTCCGACCCGCGCGTCCGGGTCGTCCGGCCGTATCTCGACGAGGCGTCCCAGGCGCTGGGCGAGACCATCCACATGGGGCGGCTCGACGGCCGGGACGTGGCCTACCTGGCGACGCGTGAGTCGCACGAGTACCTGCGGACCATCAGCAGGGTGGGCCGCCGGCTGCCCGCGCACGTGGGCGCGCTGGGCAAGGCACTGCTGGCCGAGCGGCCGGACGACCGGCTCCCCGAGGGACCGTACGAGGCACTCACCCCGAACTCCCACACCACGCGCGACTCCCTGCTGGCCGATCTCGCCGAGGTCCGTGCCCGCGGCTACGCGATCGACCGCGAGGAGGGCGTCCTCGGGATCGTCGGCTTCGGCTTCGCCCTGCGCTACGACTCCCCCGCCCAGGACGCCGTCAGCTGCTCGGTCCCGGTCGCCCGGCTGACGCCGGATCACGAACAGCAGATCGTCGCGGTGATGCGCGAGATCAGGAGCAAGATCGAGGCGACGGCACCCGGGGCGGGCGGCGCCCCCAGTTGGCGCTGAAGGGCCGCACTTCTACCCGGGCTGCCGTACCCCAAACGGAACGTGAGCCACATCACGCAACCCGCTCTTCTTCCGCAACCGCGTGCTTGATACAAATTCCTCGCGCGTTCCTGTCCGTCGACGGCTTGCGCCCAACCCCCTTTTCGAGCCGCTTCTTTCGCATGCCCTGGGAACGCCCGTGTCCGCCCCTCGCACCACCCTGCCCTGGCCCCTGATCGCCCTTTTCACGGCCGGGTACCTCGCCCCCTACCTCCTGCCGACCACCGTCGGCCGCCTCGACTCGGGGCTCGCGCTCACCGCCACCGAGGCCGGCACAGTCGGCAGCGCGCTGCTGCTGAGCTCGGCCGCGGCGGGCTTCCTGCTCGCCTCCCGCGTCGACCGCGTCGGCCCCCGTGTCCTGGCCCGCGTGGGCCTCGCCCTCGCCGTCCTCGGCTACGGCGGCGCCGCCCTCGCCCACCCTGTCCCGGCTGTCGTCGCGGGCGCCCTGACCGGCGGCTTCGGATCCGGTACGGCGACGGCGGTGGCCGCCACCGGCATCGCCGCCCAGCCCGACCCGCACCGCGTCACCACGGTCGGCCTGCTCGGCGTCTCCGCACTCGCCGGCGCGGTCTACCTGACCGTCCCCCACCTGGGCCCCGGCCACGGCCAGCCGCTCGCCGCGATCGGCCTGACCGCACTGGCCGTCTGGCCCCTGACGAGCCGTCTCCCGCTGCGCACCGCCCCCGCGCCGGAACGGGAGACCCGCGCCCCGCTCCCCCACCTGCGGGCCGGCGTGCTCCTCGCCGCGACCCTCCCCTGCTGGTCCCTCGCCCAGAACGCCCTCTGGGGCGTCAGCGGCCGCATCGGCCTCAGCCAGGCCCACCTCTCCGAGGCGACGGTCGGCGCGGTCTTCGCGATCGCTCTCGGCGCGGGCCTGCTGGGCGTCGTCGGCGCGGGCGCCCTCGGCCCCCGGCTGGGCCGCGCGCTCCCCGTCGGTGGCGGCACCGTGCTCATCGCCGCCTGCATCGCCCTCAGCGCCTCGGCGACCGACCTGACGTCCTTCGCGGCCGGCGAGATCGCGTGGAACACGCTCTACCCGATCGTCCTGTCGTACGTCATCGGCCTGGCCGCCTCACTGGACCCCCGCGGCCGCTGGGCGGTCCTGGTCGGCTCGGCGTCGTCCCTGGGCACCGCGGCGGGCCCCCTGACCGGCAGCCTCCTCGCCTCCCAGGCGGGCTTCCCGGCCATGGGCACGGTCCTGGCAGCGGGCCTGCTCCTGATCGCGGTACCGATGACGGCGGTGGCGACGGGCGCGGGGCGGCGGACCTTGCCGGTCGTGGAGGTCCAGATGGAGACCCAGACGTACGACAAGGCAACGGCTGCTTAAGGGCATTCAGGGGCGCGGGGAACTGCGCGACCAGCCCCCACCGGCCCGCACCCGACAACGCACCTCAGAACTCGTACGCATCGACCTCCGCGAGATACCGAGCTCGCAGCTCCTCGTCGTGCTCCAGGAAGGACGCGAGGAAGGAGTTGCGGGCGAGCTCCCGCAGGCGCTCCTCACTCAACCCGAGAGCCTTCTGAACGGCGTCGAAGTTGTCCCCCGCATACCCCCCGAAATACGCGGGGTCGTCAGAGTTCACCGTGCACATGAGCCCCGCGTCCAACATCGCGGGCAACGGATGATCACCCAGCACGTCAACCGTCCGCAGCCGCACATTGGACAGCGGGCACAATGTCAACGGCACCCGGTCCCGCACAAGGCGCTCCACCAGCTCCGGCGACTCCACGCACCGCAGCCCGTGGTCGATCCGCTCCACCCCCAGCACGTCCAGCGCCTCGGCGATGTACTCCGGCGGCCCCTCCTCGCCGGCGTGCGCCACCCGCCGCAGCCCCAGCGCGGCGGCGGCCTCGTACACCTCGCGGAACTTCACCGGCGGATGCCCCACCTCGGCGGAGTCGAGCCCGACCCCGACGATCCGGTCGAGGTACGGCTTCGCGGCCTCCAGCGTCTCCATCGCCGACTCCGCGGACTCGTCCCGCAGGAAGCACATGATCAGCTGGGTGGAGACCCCGTGGTTCTCCGCACTGCGCCCCAGCGCCCGCCACAGCCCCTCCACGACCGTCCCCATCCCCACGCCGCGGGCGAGGTGCGCCTGCGGGTCGAAGAAGATCTCCGCGTGCCGCACCCCCTGCGCGGCGGCCCGGGCGAGGTAGGCGTTCGCCAGGTCCTCGAAGTCCCGCTCGGTGCGCAGGACGGCCATGAGCTCGTAGTACAGGTTCAGGAAGGACTGGAGGTCCTCGAAGTCGTACGCCTTGCGGAGCTCGTCCGTGGCGGCGTAGGGCAGCTCGACGCCGTTGCGCGCGGCCAGCTCGAAAGCCAGCTCCGGCTCCAGGGTGCCTTCGATGTGCAGGTGCAGTTCAGCTTTGGGGAGGGACATCAAAGAATCGTACGACCGGTTTACCGCCGTTTCGGAACCGGGACCCGGAGCAGGTCGTGGGCCACGGTCAGCTCGCCCTCGTACCCGGCCGCCCGCGCCTGCCGTTCGAACTCCTCCGGCTCCGAGTACCGCTGGCTGAAGTGGGTGAGCACGAGATGCCGTACGCCCGCGTCGCGGGCCACGGTCGCGGCCTGGCCGGCGGTCAGGTGGCCGTGCTCCACGGCGAGCCGCTCGTCCTCGTCGAGGAAGGTGGACTCGATGACTAGCAGGTCGCAGCCGTCCGCGAGGGCGTGGACGCCGTCGCAGAGGCGGGTGTCCATGACGAACGCGAACCGCTGGCCCCGGCGGACCTCGCTGACCTCGTCGAGGGAGACGCCGTTCAGGGAACCCTCCGTCTGGAGCCGTCCGACGTCGGGACCCTTGATGCCGTGCGCGGCGAGCCGGTCCGGGAGCATGCGGCGGCCGTCGGGTTCGGTCAGGCGGTAGCCGTAGGACTCGACGGGGTGCGACAGCCTGCGGGCCTCCAGGGTGTAGCCGCCGGTCCGCGCGAGCACGCCGTCGGTCTCGACCGGCGCCTCGGTGAGCCGGACCGTCTCCCGGTACGCCGTCGCGTACCGCAGCCGGTCGAAGAAGCGCTGCCCCGACTTCGGGTAGTGGGCGGTGACCTCGTGCGGGACCTGGTCGAGGTTGATGCGCTGGATCACGCCCGCGAGGCCGAGGGAGTGGTCGCCGTGGAAGTGGGTGACACAGATCCGGTTCAGGTCGTGGGCGGCGACCCCGGCGCGCAGCATCTGGCGCTGGGTGCCCTCGCCGGGGTCGAAGAGGATGCCCTCGCCGTCCCAGCGCAGCAGGTAGCCGTTGTGGTTGCGGTGTCTGGTGGGGACCTGGCTGGCGGTGCCGAGGACGACCAACTCACGTACGGACACGGGTAGTTACCCGGGGGGCCACTGAAGGCCGCGGCCGCCGATCACATGGGCGTGGACGTGCCAGACGGTCTGTCCGGCGCCGGAGCCCGTGTTGAAGACGGTCCGGTAGCTCTCCAGCTTCTCCTGCTCGGCGACGTCCTGGGTCGCCTGGAGGACGTCCGCGGCCAGTTGCGGTGCGGCGGCGGCGAGGGCGGCGGCGTTCTCGTGGTGCGCCTTGGGGATCACGAGGACGTGTGTGGGGGCCTGGGGGTTGATGTCCCGGAAGGCGAGGGTCGTCTCCGTCTCCCGGACGATCGTCGCCGGGATGCGGCCCGCCACGATCTTGCAGAACAGGCAGTCGTCCTGGGGTTCCCCTGGCATGGTGGTCCCTTCGCGTTGGGTTTCGGGGGGCATCGTATCGTCGGCGGGTGCGGGTGGGTCGTGGCTGGTCGCGCAGTTCCCCGCGCCCCTAGGTGGGTAGCCCCGGCGGTGTCTTCGCAGGGCTGTTCTCCAGCTCCTCCAGGGCGATCCGCACCGCCTCGTCCAACTGCGCGTCCCGGCCCGCCGCGTAGTCCTGGGGCCGCTGGAACACCTCCACGTCCGGGTCCACGCCGTGGTTCTCGACGCCCCACTCGTACCCCTCCAGCCAGAAGGCGTACTTCGGCTGGGTGATCAGCGTGCCGTCGACCAGCCGGTACCGGCTGTCGATGCCGATCACCCCGCCCCAGGTGCGGGTGCCGATTACCGGGCCGATGCCCAGCGCCTTGATCGCCGCGTTGACGATGTCGCCGTCCGAGCCGGAGAACTCGTTGGCCACGGCGACCACGGGACCGCGCGGCGCGTCCCTCGGGTAGCTGTAGGCGCGCATTCCGCGCGGCAGCGCCCAGCCGACGATCCGGCGGGCCAGCTTCTCCACGACGAGCTGGGAGGTGTGTCCGCCGCGGTTCTCGCGCACGTCGACCACCAGTCCCTCGCGGGCCACCTCGACGCGCAGGTCGCGGTGGATCTGGGCCCAGCCCGGGGCCTGCATGTCCGGCACGTGCAGATACCCGAGGCGCCCGCCCGACTTCTCGTGGACGTAGGCGCGGCGGTCGGCGACCCAGGCGTGGTAGCGCAGTGGCTCCTCGTCGGAGACGGGCACGACCACGGCGTGGCGCAGCTCGCCGCCGCCGGACGGGGAGACGGTGAGCTCGATCGGCCGGCCGGCCGTGCCGACGAGGAGCGGGCCGGGACCGGTGACCGGGTCGACCGGCCGGCCGCCCACCGCCACGATCGCGTCCCCGGCGCGGACCGCCACCCCGGGGGCGGCGAGCGGGGAGCGGGCGGCGGGGTCGGAGGTCTCGGTCGGCAGGATGCGGTCGATGCGCCAAGTGCCGTCCTGGTGACGGGAGATGTCGGCGCCGAGGAGTCCCTGGCGGGGCCCGTGGCCGTGGCCGCCGCGGGGGGTGACGTAGGCGTGCGAGGTGCCCAGCTCGCCGTGCACCTCCCACAGCAGGTCGACGAGGTCGTCGTGGGTGGCCAGCCGGTCCAGGACCGGGCGGTAGCGGTCGAGGACGCCCTGCCAGTCGACACCGCTCATGTCGGGCCGCCAGAAGTGGTCCCGCATGATGCGGCCGGTCTCCTCGTACATCTGCCGCCACTCGGCCGACGGGTCGACGGTCTGCCGGACGCGGCCGAGGTCGACGGAGATGTTCGTGTCGCTGTCGTCGTCGTTCGAGGCCCGGCGGTCGCTCGGTACGACCTTCAGGCGGCCGTCGGTCCACAGCAGGACCCGCTTGCCGTCCCCGCTGACGGCGAAGTGGTCGGCGTCGGCGGCGAGGTGTTCGAGGCGCTGCTGGGCGAGGTCGTAGCGCTGGAGGTCGGTCTTGGGGTCGGGGTCGTCCGGGGTGGCCCGGGAGGAGCCGAGGACGCCCTGGACGGGGTGGCGCAGCCACAGCACGCCGTCCTTGGCCGCGCGCAGGTTGGAGTAGCGGCCGGCCTCCACCGGGAAGGGCACGATCCGGTCGGCGAGTCCTTCGAGGTCGACACGGGTGGCGGGGGTGCCCTCGCTGTCGGGGGTCTCGTCCTTGTCCGGGGTCTCGAAGGGCCGGCCGTGGCGCTGCGGGCCGAACGGGGACGGGGTGGTCGCGGCCAGGGTGATCAGGTGCGGGCGGTCGCCGACCACGAACGCGAGGTCGAAGACGTGCTCGTCGTAGACCGGGTCGAAGGAGCGGTTGGACAGGAACGCCAGGTGCTTGCCGTCGAGGGTGAAGGCGGGGGCGTAGTCCTGGAAGCGCAGCGGGGTCGCCTCGGTGACCGACAGGTCGGTGGTGTTGGCGAGGCGGAGCTGGCAGAGCGGTGCGGGGCCGGGGTGCGACCAGGCGAGCCAGGCCGAGTCGGGCGAGAAGGCCAGTCCCCGTACGTCGCCGTCCTCGCTGCGATCGACCTCGCGGACCTCGCCGGTCTCCCTTTCGACGAGCAGGACGCGGCCGTCGTGCGCGGCGACCGCGGCCCGGCTGCCGTCGGGGGCCATGGCGAGTCCGAGGACCCGGCCGAGCTGTCCGGCGGCGAGGCGGCGCGGGGTGGCGCCGGGGGCGAGTCCGGTGGCCGGCGCGAACTCCAGGGCGTCCTCGCCCTCCGCGTCCGTCACCCACACCACCCACTCCTCGCCCTCCGCGCGGAAGGTGCGCGGCAGCCGGGCGCGGACGCCGGGCTCGGCGGCGAGCGCGCGGGCCGGGCCCGAGCGGTGGGTGACCCAGTGGACGGCTCCGCGCACGGCGACCGCGCTGCCGCGCCCGGTGTGGTCGGGGGCGGCCGAGCCGAACCAGCGGGAGGCGTCCACCGGGAACGGCTGCCGGTCGGCGCGCTGTCCGCCGAGCCGTACCTCCAGGCGGCGCGGTTCGGCGCCGTCGAGGTCGTCGAGGATCCACAGCTCACCGGCCGACGTGTAGACGACCCGGGTGCCGTCGCCGGCCGCGTGCCGGGCGTAGTACCCGTCGAGGGGAGTGTGCCGGCGCAGGTCGGAGCCGTCGGCGAGGGAGGAGTAGACGGCCCCGGTGCCCTCGTGGTCGGAGAGGAAGGCGATCCGGTCGCCCGCCCACACCGGGTACTCGATGTTGCCGTCCAGGTCGGCGTGGAGCCGTACGAACTCGCCGTCGCCGTCGCGGTCGATCCACAGCTTGCCCGCCGTGCCGCCCCGGTACCGCTTCCACCAGGCGGCCTCCCGGCCCATCGGCGCGGAGAGGACCACGGTCGCCGGGCCGTGCGCGACATGGCCGACGGGGCCGTACGGCAGGGTGGTGCCGGGTCCGCCGTCGAGCGGGACGGTCTGCGCCCAGCTGCGGCGCAGGCTCGCCTGGCCGTGCGTGGTGATGGCGAGGACCTCGCCGTCCGGGGTCCAGCCGCGCACCTGGGTGCGCGCGCTGCCCCAGTGGGTCAGCCTTCTGGACGGTCCGCCGTCGACCGGGGCGATGTGCACCTCGGGGGCGCCGTCGCGGGCGGAGGTCCAGGCGACGGTGGTGCCGTCGGGCGAGATCCGGGGGTGGGTGACCGGGACGTTGTCCGCGCTGACCCGCCAGGCACGCCCGCCGTCGAGCGGCGCGAGCCACACGTCGTCCTCGGCGGTGAAGGCCACCGACTCGCCCCGCAGGTGCGGAAACCGGAGATATGCAGACGTCGCAGGCTGTGTCACCCGATCACCCTATGCACGGCCGGTCCCCCTGCACAGACGTTTCGATCACTTGCCGTCGGGCCAGCACTGCGGGTCGTTCTGGCACCAGATCGTCCTGGTGACGGTCACGGTGACGGTCGGGCCGTTCCGTCCCGGGTTGTTGACCGGGGGCGTGGGCGTGGCATCGCAGTCGCCGAGCCCGTCGACGTGGAACCACTGCCTGCCGCCCACGGTGGCGGTGAGATCCCCGCGCACACACGCGCCGCTGACGGTCCGGGTCACCTTGCCCTTGACGGTGATGTCCTTGCCGTCCCGCGTCTTGCCGTCGCAGTCGACGGTGGCGACGGTGTTCACGGTGGCGCTCGGCGTCCGGTCACCGTCGTCGTACGTGGCCGTGCAGGTCAGCCAACTCACGTCGGCCTTCTGCCGGTTCAGCTCCTTGGTGACCAACTGGTCGGTGGTGTACGAGACGGTCGCGGAACTGACCGCACCGGCCGGATCACAGGCGGCGATCCCGCCCACGGCCAGCACGACACCCCCGGCCACACCCGCAACCCGTACCCCGCGCGGCCGACGCCCTTCCCGCCTCAACGCCACCATGAAGGGCAGCCTGCCACCGCGTGCCCTCCGGCGGTAGGGCGCATACGGTCATCGAGCGCGCCGGTCGTGCGTGACCCGGAACCGGCGTCGGGAAGTACCGTCAGCCGCGCAGCAGCAGCCACTCCTGGAGCTCCACCAGGTTGCCCTCCGGGTCCTTGAGGTGGGCGACGCGCATCCGGTCCGTCATGGGGGCGGGGCCGTGCAGCAGGGTGGCGCCGCGGGCGGTGATCTGCTCGCAGTAGGTGTCCAGGGCGTCGACGCGCAGGACCACCAGGGAGCGGTGACCGGTGGCCGTGTCGCCCAGTTCGCCCAAGACCTGCGCCATCATCGAGCGGTCCTGGAGCGCGATGCCCGCCGAACCGGTGGCGGGGCTGAACTTCTCGTACGGCCCCTCCGCCGCCCCCGACTGGGGCTTGAGGCCGAGGACATCGGCGTAGAAGCGGTAGCAGGCGGCGAAGTCGGTGACGAGCAGGCGCACTTGGGCGAGTTCCACGGGCGTTCTCCCAGGAGTCAGGACCAGCGGCCGGTGCGGCCGAGGAGCAGGGCGGCCGCCGCGGTCCCGGCGGTCGAGGTCCGCAGCACGGTCGGCCCGAGGACGTAGGGGCGGGCGCCCGCCTCCTCGAAGAGCGCCAACTCGTCCTTGGCGACGCCTCCTTCGGGGCCGACGACCAGCACGATCTCACCCCGGTCGGGGAGTTCGGCGGTGGCCAGCGGCGCGCTGCCGCGTTCGAAGTCGGAGTGGAGCACGGCGGCGAAGTCGGCTTTGGCGAGAAGTGCGGCAACCTGCTTGGTGCTCGCCGCGTCCGCGATCTCCGGGAAGCGGACCCGGCGGGACTGCTTGCCGGCCTCGCGGGCGGTGGCCCGCCACTTGCCGAGCGCCTTCAGACCCCGGTCGCCCTTCCACTGGGTGATGCAGCGGGCCGCCTGCCAGGGCACGACGGCGTCCACGCCGACCTCCGTCATGGTCTCGACGGCGAGTTCACCGCGGTCGCCCTTGGGGAGCGCCTGGACGACGGTGATGCGGGGCTGCGCCTGGGGTTCCTCGCTCACCGAGTCGAGCTGGACGACCAGCCGGTCCTTGCCCTCGGCGGCGAGCACCACGCAGTCGGCCCAGCGTCCGGCGCCGTCGGTGAGGATGACGTCCTCGCCGGGCTGGAGCCGCTTCACGGAGACGGCGTGGCGGCCTTCGGGGCCGTCGAGGACGTACCGGCCGCCGTCGCCTGCGTCGAAGTGCTCGACCACGAACACCGGTGCGGTCATCGCAGTTCCCCCTTGCCCGACAACGCTGTCCTGGCGGCCTCGAGTTCGGCCGCGAGTATCTCCACGAGCTGCCCGGCGGGCAGTTCGCGTGCCAGCCGGTGCCCCTGGCCCGCCCACAGCGCCATGCCCTGGGCGTCACCGGCCTTGGCGGCGGCCTTGCGGAGCGGGGCGGTCAGGTGGTGCACCTCGGGGTAGGCGGCGGGGGCGTACGGCCCGTGCTCGCGCAGGAAGCGGTTCACCAGGCCGCGGGCCGGTCTGCCGGAGAAGGCGCGGGTCAACTCGGTGCGGACGTAGAGGGGGTTGGTCAGCGCCTGCTTGTGCACGTCGTGGGCGCCGGACTCGTGCGCGGCGAGGAAGGCCGTGCCGAGCTGGGCCGCGCTCGCGCCGGCGGCGAGGACGGCGGCGATCTGGCTGCCGCGCATGATGCCGCCGGCGGCGACGATCGGGAGGGCGACCGTCTCGCGGACCTGGGTGACCAGGGAGAGGAGACCGAGACCGGAGCCGTCCTGCTCGGGGAGGTCGCGGTGGGTGCCCTGGTGTCCGCCGGCCTCGACGCCCTGCGCGATGACCGCGTCGGCGCCCGCGTACTGCGCGGCGAGGGCCTCTTCGGGGGTGGTCGCGGTGACGAGGGTGAAGGTGCCGGCGCGGCGCAGCGACTCCAGGGCGTCGCTGCTCGGGACGCCGAAGTGGAAGGAGACCACCGGCACGGGGTTGTCGAGGAGCACGGCGAGCTTGGCGTCGTACCCGTCGTCCCGGCCGCTGTCGGGGTCGCCCAGCTCGGTGTCGTACCAGGTGGCCTCGCCGGCGAGCTGGTGGGCGTAGACCTCCACCGCCGCCGGATCGGCATGGTCGGGCTGCGGCATGAAGAGGTTCACGCCGAAGGGGCGTCCGGTCAGCCCGCGAAGCTGCTTGATCTCCTGGTACATCCCGTCGGCCGTCTTGTACCCGGCGGCGAGGAAGCCGAGCCCTCCCGCCTCGGACACGGCGGCGGCGAGCCGCGGCACGGAGACACCGCCCGCCATGGGGGCCTGCACGATCGGATGGGGGAAGAGATCGGTCAGTGCGGAGGACATGACGGCATGTTGTCACGTCCTCCGGACAAGTCCGAATCCAACCTGGAGACGGCTCAGGTACGCCCGTTGAAGGCGTCCTTCAGCCGCGAGAACAGCCCCTGCTGCCCCGGCTGGAACTGCCCCGTGGGCCGTTCCTCGCCGCGCAGCTTGGCCAGCTCGCGCAGGAGGCGTTCCTGCTCCGGGTCCAGCTTGGTCGGGGTCTGGACCTCGACGTGGACGATGAGGTCGCCCCGGCCGCCGCCGCGCAGGTGCGTGACGCCCCGGCTGTGCAGCGGGATCGACTGGCCGGACTGGGTGCCCGGGCGGATGTCGACCTCCTCCATGCCGTCGAGGGTCTCCAGCGGGACCTTGGTGCCGAGGGACGCCGCGGTCATCGGGATGGTGACCGTGCAGTGCAGGTCGTCGCCGCGCCGCTGGAACATCGGGTGCGGGAGTTCGTGGATCTCGACGTAGAGGTCACCGGCGGGACCGCCGCCGGGGCCGACCTCGCCCTCGCCCGCGAGCTGGATCCGCGTGCCGTTGTCCACACCGGCCGGGATCTTCACGGTCAGCGTGCGGCGCGAGCGGACCCGTCCGTCGCCGGCGCACTCCGGGCACGGTGTCGGGACGACGGTGCCGAAGCCCTGGCACTGCGGGCAGGGGCGGGACGTCATGACCTGGCCCAGGAAGGACCGCGTCACCTGGGAGACCTCACCGCGGCCGCGGCACATGTCACACGTCTGGGCGGAGGTCCCGGGCGCCGCGCCCTCGCCGTTGCAGGTGGCGCAGACGATCGCCGTGTCGACCTGGATGTCCTTCGTGGTGCCGAAGGCCGCCTCGTCGAGTTCGATCTCCAGCCGGATCATCGCGTCCTGGCCGCGCCGGGTCCGCGAGCGCGGGCCCCGCTGCGAGGCCGTACCGAAGAACGCGTCCATGATGTCCGAGAAGTTCCCGAACCCACCGGCGCCGAAGCCGCCCGCGCCACCGCCGCCGGCCTGCGACAGCGGGTCGCCGCCGAGGTCGTAGACCTGCTTCTTCTGCGGGTCCGACAGCACCTCGTAGGCGGCGTTGATCTCCTTGAACCGCTCCTGGGTCTTGGGATCCGGGTTGACGTCCGGGTGCAGCTCGCGCGCGAGCCGGCGGAACGCCTTCTTGATCTCATCCTGCGACGCGTCGCGGCGCACGCCGAGAACGGCGTAGTAGTCCGTGGCCACTTACGACTCCGCCAGGATCTGTCCGACGTACCGTGCCACTGCGCGTACCGCTCCCATCGTTCCCGGGTAATCCATGCGGGTCGGTCCGACCACGCCGAGCTTGGCGACTGCCTCGCCGCCCGAACCGTAGCCGACCGACACCACCGAAGTGGAGTTGAGTCCCTCGTAGGCGTTCTCATGACCGATACGGACGGTCATGCCCGAATCCCCGGCCTCGCCAAGCAACTTGAGGAGCACGACCTGCTCCTCCAGCGCCTCCAGGACGGGCCGGATCGTGAGGGGAAAGTCATGTCCGAAGCGGGTGAGATTGGCGGTGCCGCCGATCATCAGCCGCTCCTCGTTCTCCTCGACGAGCGTCTCCAGGAGAGTGGAGAGCACTGTGGAGACCGTACCCCGGTCCTCGACGTCGAAGCCCTCGGGCAGGTCCTCGACCAGCCGGGGCACGTCGGCGAACCTGCGCCCCGCGACCCGGCTGTTGAGACGCGCCCGCAGATCGGCCAGCGAGGCCTCCCCGAACGGGGCCGGGCAGTCGACCATGCGCTGCTCGACCCGGCCGGTGTCGGTGATCAGCACCAGCATCACGCGCGCGGGGGCGAGCGAGAGCAGCTCCACGTGCCGCACGGTCGAGCGGGTGAGGGAGGGGTACTGCACGACGGCGACCTGCCGGGTCAGCTGCGCGAGCAGCCGCACGGTCCGGGCCACCACGTCGTCGAGGTCCACGGCGCCGTCGAGGAAGTTCTGGATCGCGCGCCGCTCGGGCGCGGTCATCGGCTTGACGCCCGCCAGCTTGTCGACGAACAGCCGGTAGCCCTTGTCGGTCGGGATCCGCCCGGCACTGGTGTGCGGCTGGGCGATGAACCCTTCCTCCTCCAGGACCGCCATGTCGTTGCGCACGGTGGCCGGGGAGACTCCGAGGTTGTGCCGCTCGGTCAGGGCCTTGGACCCGACCGGCTCCTCGGTGCCGACGTAGTCCTGGACGATGGCGCGCAACACCTGAAGCCTGCGTTCACTCAGCATCGCGCGCACCTCCAGAGGTCGTTCCCGTGGCGTCTCGCCTGGCACTCTGTCCGTCCGAGTGCCAACGCTCCCCGGCCAGTGTACGGCGGTGGGGTACTCCCTGGGCAAGGCTGGTCCTGGCGGGACGGGTCGTACGGCTAGCGTCGCGGTATGACGGTGACTTGGGAAGAGCTCGGGTGGGAGCGGGTCGCGACCGGGGTGGGGCGGTGCCGGCTGCCCACCTGGGACTGTACGGCGGGCCTGGTGATCGGCGAGGGCACGGCCCTGTTGGTCGACGCGGGCTCCGGTCTCGCGGAGGGCGCCCGGCTGCGCGCGCGGGCCGAGGAACTGGCCGGCCACCGTGTGACCCATCTCGCGCTCACCCACCCCCACTTCGACCATGTCTTCGGTGCGGCCGCGTTCGCGGGGGCCGAGGTGTTCGGCGCGGTGGGCGTGGAGACGGTGCTGACGGGGCGGCTGGGCCGCGCGGAACTGCGGGCGGACGCGGTGCGCAACGGACTGGACGCGGCCGCGGCCGAGGAGGCGGTGGACGCGCTCGTCGCCCCCCGGCACCACGTCTCGGGCGAGTGGACGCTCGACCTCGGCGGCGGCCGCCAGGTCCTGCTGGCGAACGTCGGCCCCGGCCACACGGCCCACGACCTCGCCGTCCTCGTCCCCGGCACCCCGGAGGTCGTCTTCTGCGGCGACCTGGTCGAGGAGTCCGGCGAACCGCAGGCGGGCCCGGACGCCGTACCGCGGCACTGGCCCGCCGCGCTGGACCGGCTGCTGGAGCTGGGCGGCGAGGACGCGCTGTACGTGCCCGGTCACGGAGCGGTGGTGGACGCGGCGTTCGTGCGGGCCCAGCGGGACGCGCTGGCGGCACGCTTCGGCGTGTCGTAGTGATCCCCCACGCGGTTCTCCTATCGTCATCCGAATGCGCCAGTACTCCGCCGACCTGACCCCTCCGTGGAAGAAGCCCAAGCCGGTGCCGGAGGTGCCCGCCGAGCCCGGCCTGGTGGTCGAGGAGCCCGGGACCGGCTTCTGCGGCGCGGTGATCCGCTGCGAGGCGGGCACGGTGACCCTGGAGGACCGCTTCGGGAAGCACCGGGTGTTCCCGCTGGAGCCCCGCGGCTTCCTCCTGGAGGGCCGGGTGGTGACCCTGGTCCGGCCGTCCGCCGCCGCTCCCGTACGACCGTCCCGTACCGCGTCCGGCTCGGTGGCCGTCCCCGGCGCACGCGCACGCGTGGCCCGCGCCGGCCGCATCTACGTCGAGGGCCGGCACGATGCGGAACTGGTGGAGAAGGTCTGGGGCGACGACCTGCGCATCGAGGGCGTGGTCGTGGAGTACCTGGAGGGCGTGGACGACCTGCCGGCGATCGTGGCCGAGTTCGCGCCGGGTCCGGACGCCCGCCTGGGTGTCCTGGTGGACCACCTGGTGCCGGGCAGCAAGGAGTCCCGCATCGCGGCCTCGGTGACCAGCGAACACGCCCTGGTCGTCGGCCACCCGTACATCGACATCTGGGAGGCGGTGAAGCCGTCGTCCCTGGGCATCGAGGCGTGGCCCCGCGTCCCGCACGGCCAGGACTGGAAGACGGGCGTGTGCAGGGCTCTGGGCTGGCCGCCGGAGAACACGGGCGCGGTGTGGCAGGCGATCCTGAAGCGGGTGAACTCGTACAAGGACCTGGAGCCGGAGCTGCTCGGCCGGGTGGAGGAACTGATCGACTTCGTCACGGCGCCCTAGCGGATCCGCGCGGCGGGCCTGCGGGCGGGGCGAACGGGTGCGGGTTCGTTGTGGCTGGTCGCGCAGTTCCCCGCGCCCCTTGGGCGCGTGCAGCCGCGCCGGCGCATCACTGACGGCAGCCGCAACCTGCTCAGGGGCGCGGGGAACTGCGCGACCAGCCCCCACAGGCCCGCAGCCGCCAAGACAAGCGCGGCCAGATCGCCATGCAACCCACGGCAACCCCACCCCACCCAGGGGCGCGGGGAACTGCGCGACCAGCCGCAAGGCACCCGCAGGCGCCGGACGACACGGCCCCCACCCCCCGTAGGCGCTCAGTCCACCAGATCCCGCACCACCGCATCCGCCAGCAACCGCCCCCGAAGCGTCAGCACAGCCCGCCCCTCCTCATAGGGCCGGGCTTCCAGCAGCCCCTCCCCCAGCGCCCGGCGAGAAGCGCTCAGCCCCTCCGTCCGCAGCAGCGACAACGGCACCCCCTCCCGCAGCCGCAGCTCCAGCAGGATCCGCTCCACCCGCCGGTCCTCGTCCGAGAGCAGCTCACGCCCGGCGCCCGCCGACTTTCCCGAGGCCAGCGCCGCCGCGTACGCCCCGGGA
>NZ_LJBR01000399.1 GCF_001282115.1 Streptomyces sp. NRRL B-24085
GGGTAGGGGGGCGGGGGGCCTGGAGACGGGACTCGAAGGGGTGGCATCCCTTCCCACTGTCGAGCCACTGCGGCCGCCCGGACTGCCGTGCCCCGCCTGGTCGCCGTGCGCGCCCCGCTCGTCAGGCATCGCCCCGTCATCGTGCGTGTGCGAGCCGCTCTGCCAGGGGAGGCCGTCGTGCGCATGGCCGCCCTGTGCCGCTTTCCCGGCACTCCCGGCAGTCCCCTTGCCCATGGCGGCCGGTCGCGCGTCCTGGGACGCATCGGCGCCCTCCCCGGGCAACGGTCCCGCACCAGGCCCCATGTCTCCGACCTCGTCGGCGAGTTGGTGGACCAGGACGCCGTGGCGGAAGGCCGTCTCGCCGACCTCGGCGCACGTACTGCCGTACACGAAAAGGCGGTTGCCGTCCTCCCGGACGACTTCGACGGAGCGCCGAGCCGTGCGCGCCTCCTTGGCGAGCAGGGCGGCGAGGCGGACGGCATGAGGGGTACGGACAGCGACGCGGGGCCGGAGCCTGGTGCGGGCGAACTCCGTGGCGGCCTGGTCGGCGACGAGTCTGCCTCGCTCGAGCGTGATGACGTGGTCCGCGGTGCGCGCGGCCTCTTTGGGCTCGGACGTGGTGAACAGGACGGTGCCGCCCTGGCTGGCGTGCGCTCGCAGCATGCCGTGCAGCCACTGGCTCTCGCGCGGGGACAGCCCGTCTGCGGGGTCGTCCAGCACGAGGGTGTGCGGGTCGGACAACAGGACGCAGGCCAGGCCGAGGCGGCGGTCCATGCCACGTGACAGGGTGCCGAGCCGCTCGTCGCGCAGGCTGACCAGGCCCACCGCTTCGAGTACTTCGTCGGCACGCCGCACCGATACGCCTGCGGCGGCGCACAGCATGCGCAGATGACCGCGGACCGTGCGCGCGGGATGGCCGGGCACCTCGCCCATGAGTACGCCGACCTCGCGCGAGGGGTGCGCGATGCGACGCAGCGGGCGGCCTCTGAAGTAGGTGAGCCCTCGCCCCTGTTGGAGTTCGAGCATCAGTCTGAGCGCTGTCGTCTTGCCCGCGCCCGTCGCTCCGAGGAGCGCGGTGACGCGGCCCGAACGGGCTTCGAAGGACACGTCGTCGACCGCGGGCGGAAAGTCCTTGCGGGAATTGCTGGTCAGTCCGAACGCCTGGATCACCCGTAGCAAGATAGCGCGTTATGTCCGGTTTTCGGGGCTGTCACACTTCGGGGCGCAACATCGGAGGGTTGAGAAGAGTGGCGCCGCCGGCCCGGAAGAGCTGAGCGGGGCGGCCGCCCTGGCGTGTGGTCGTGCCGCCGGTGGGGACCAGGAAGCCCGGTGTGCCCGTCACCTTGCGGTGGAAGTTGCGTGGGTCCAGCGCAACGCCCCACACCGCTTCGTAGACCCGGCGCAGCTCGCCGACGGTGAACTCGGGCGGGCAGAACGCGGTGGCCAGCGACGAGTACTCGATCTTCGAACGTGCGCGCTCCACTCCGTCCGACAGGATCTGCGCGTGGTCGAAGGCGAGCGGCGCGACCGGCTCGCCGTCCCGGCCGTAGCCGCCCTGCTGCAACAGCTCTTCGACGGGCGCCCACCGGGCATTGCTGGCGTCTCCCCCAGCCCGGGGAGCGGGCAGGTCGGGGGCGAGGGCGAGGTGGGCGACGCTCACCACGCGCATCCGGGGATCACGCTTGGGATCTCCGTAGGTCGCAAGCTGCTCCAGGTGTGCTCCGTTGTCCTGGACGGGGACGGACGGGTCGTGGGCACGCAGTCCCGTCTCCTCGGCCAGTTCACGGGCAGCGGCCTGCGCCAGGTCCTCATCAGCCCGTACGAAACCGCCGGGAAGCGCCCAGCGCCCCTGGAACGGCGGCTCGCCCCTGCGTACCGCGAGCGCACACAGGGCGTGACGGCGCACGGTCAGTACGACCAGGTCCACGGTGACGGCGAAGGGCGGAAAGGCTGACGGGTCGTAGGGCATGCGGCGATCATAGTCGTCTGCCTGACGATAAACACTCCATTCCCCAGTCGCATCAAGGGCTGTGCCGCTGCCACCTGAACAGGTTCCGCCTTCCCGTGCCTGCCGCTGCCGGGAGAGGTGTCGTGCCGGTGTCGAGCGAGGTGTCGTACCGGTGTCGGGCGAGGTCAGGCGCCCAGTTGCAGTCCCTCGGCGGCCTCCTCGACCATGGCGAGCCCGAGTCTGCTGACCCGTACCGAGAACGGGGCCCCGGCGATCCTCAGTCCGGTCAGACCGATCTCGCCCAGGGGCGCGCTGCGCACGGGGCGCAGTGTGACCGTCCCCGCCGGGACGTCCGGACGGATTCCCGCGAGGGAACTCAGGAGCAGCACTCCGGCGGCCGCCGCCGTCGCCGCCGGACGACAGGCCGCCGGGTGGGGAAGAGGAGCACTCCCGTCGGTGCGCTGCTCACCCCCGTACATCTCGGGGAGCCGGTGACCGAAGGCCTCGGCCGCGGCCAGCAGACCACGCAGGAGCGAGCCGGCCTCCTTCTCGTACCCGGCGGCGGCGAGGCCCGCGACGCCGATCGCCGTCTCCTGGACTCTCACGGCACCGGTGCGATGCCCGAACGGGTTGTAGCCGGTCTCCTTCGTGCCGAGTCCGCGCAGCCCCCAGCCCGAGTCCATGGCCGGGCTTCCGAGCAGCCGTGCGAGTTGCTCGATCTGCACCCTGTCGAGCAGGCACGGTGCCTGTTCGCCTCCGCCCAGCAGTCCGGTGTCCAGGAGATGGACAGAGACGGCACCCAGATGCGGCACGAGGCGTCCGTCGGGAGCTCTCGCTGCCGCCGGCCGGCCGCCGCTGCGGTCGTCGATCCAGAAGTCCTCGCGGAAGGCCGTGCGCAGTTCGCGGGCCCACTGCCGCAACGCGGCCCCGCCAGGTCTGTCGAACGCGTCGAGCAGGTCGGCGCCGAGGACGGCCGCGCGATGCGCATGTGCCTGTGTCTCGCAGCGGACGGGGCCGCCGGGCTGCGGGTCGCGGAGGTACGTGCCTTCCCCCACGGCTGCCCGCAGCCAGCGCAGGCACCGTTCGGCCGCCGGGAGCAGCTCTTCCGTCTCCTGCGGCGAGAGCCCCCACCGGAACGCCTCGGCGAGGAGGGCGGGGAAGAGCAGGGTTGCCTCGGTGCCCGTACAAACGGCTGGAAGTTGCGCTCCTGCGTCCCGACGCGGCCCTGGGATCATGCCGGACTGGGCTGTCTGTCCGCGGAGTTGGGTGCGCGCGAGGGTGCGAAGCGTCCCGGCGGCGAGGCGGGTGCCGAGCGGCAGTGCCATACGGGCCGCGACGAGCGCGTCGGCCGGGGCAAGGCCGCAGCGCCACGGGGCTCCGGCCGCGAGGTGGGTGTCGGTGGGGTGTGCCGGGTCGCGCAGCAGCAGGGACTGGAGATCGTCGATGCTCGTGTGCAGGAGCGGCTGAACGGCGGCGTGGTCTCCTGTCGCGCGGGCGGACGCCAGCGGGCTGGTCGCCGCGCGCCCCAGACCCCGGACGGAGCCCGTGCCCTCCGGACGCACGCGCAGTTCCAGGCCGACGGTGCCGCCTGGAGGCAGGTCGAACTCCCAGCAGAGCAGGCCGGCGGACGCGAGCGCGTCGGTGGGTGGCGGGTCGGCCGTGACCGACGCTCCGCCGGCCGAGCAGGACCAGCGCAGCCCGGAGTCGTGGACGATCGCGGGCAGCTCCGGCCCTGCTCGGCCCGACGCGATCGCACCCAGGTCCGCCAGGTCCGTACCGAGGGCCACCTCCACAGGCAGGCGCAGTGATCGAGCGGCGGCGCTGTGCAGCATGATGCGTTCGGTCCCGTCCGCGTGGCGGGTGCGCTCCACGACTACGTCAGGGTCCGGGCCTCCCCCTTGGGAGACCCGAGCGGTGGCCACGAAGCGTGCGCGATCCGCCGCGGTCGGCCGGGCCTGGACCCCGAGTGGCTCCCGGCCGGCGACACGGATCTGACAGCGGGAGAGCACACGTCTGCCTGCGCGGTAGAAGCCCTCCAGCCCCCGTCCCGTCAACTGCCCCTGTTCCGTGGAGATGGCGAGGCCCGGAAGCGCCACGCAGATGATGACGGAGTGGGCCGGGGGGAGTTCGGCCAACCCCCTGGGAGCCGAGAAGGTGTTCTGTGGGGGCGGGC
>NZ_LJBR01000004.1 GCF_001282115.1 Streptomyces sp. NRRL B-24085
AGCCAGGCGGGGACCGGCCCCGCCTGGCTGGTGGGCCGGGGGCGGCGGGCACGGTGGTTCAGTCCTTGACCGCGCCCGCGGTCACACCGGCGGCCACATAGCGCTGGGCGAGGACGAGCAGCACCGCGGCGGGCAGCGACGCGACGACGGCGGTGGCCATGATCGCGTTCCATTCCTGGTTGTTGTTGCCGATGTAGTGGTAGATGCCGAGCGTGATCGGTCGCAACTCGCCGCCGCTGTCGAGGGTGTTGGCGAAGACGAAGTCGGACCAGGCCCACAGGAAGCTGAAGAGCGAGACCGTGACGAGCGCGTTGCGGCTGACCGGGAGCACGACGGACCGGAAGGTCCGCCAGGTGCCGGCCCCGTCGATGCGGGCGGCGGCGATCAGCTCACCGGGGATGCCCGACATGAACGCGGTGAAGATCATGACGCCGAAGGGCACCGCGATGGTGGAGTCGGCGACGATCAGGCCCCACCAGGAGTTCAGCAGTCCGAGGTCGAGGAAGATGCCGTAGAAGCCCATCGCCATGACGATGCCGGGGACCATCTGGGCGACCAGCAGGACGAGGCCGAGGAAGCCGCCGCCCGGCGGACGGAGCTTGGCCAGTGCGAAGCCGGCCGGGGCGGCGAGCAGGAGGGTGAGGACGACCGTGCCCAGACCGATGAGCAGGCTGGTGCCGAGGTAGGGCATCTGGTCGTCGAGGACGGCGCGGTAGCCCTCGAAGGTGGGGTGCAGGGGCAGCAGGTCGGGCGGGCTCTTGCGCATGTCCTGCTGCGGGGTGAGGGACACGTTGAGCATCCAGTAGACCGGGAACAGCATCACGGCGGTGAGCAGGAGGCCGATGACGGTGTAACGGCGCTTTCCCGTACGGGACTTCATGTTTCCTGCCTCCTCTGGACGCGGATGTAGAGCAGTCCGAAGACGAGGGCGATGAGGATGAGGATGTTGCCGACGGCGGCTCCGGGGCCGAACTTCGGCAGCAGGGAGCCGAAGCCGAGCTGGTAGGACCAGGTCGCCAGGGTGGAGGAGGCGTCGCCGGGGCCGCCCTTGGTCATGATCCAGATCAGGTCGAACACCTTGAGGGTGTAGACCAGGCCCAGCAGCAGGGTGATCGCGGAGACCGGGCGCAGCAGCGGGAAGGTGATCCGCCGGAACTGCTGCCAGGCGTTCGCCCCGTCCAGGGAGGCCGCCTCGTAGAGTTCGCCGGGGATGTTCTGCAGCCCGCTGTAGAGGATGACCAGGTTGAATGGGATGCCGATCCAGATGTTGGCGATGATGACCGAGGTCAGGGCCCAGTGCGGGGAGTTGAGCCAGTCGACGGGGGCCACGCCGACCGTGTGCAGGGCGTAGTTGAGGACGCCGGACTCGCTGTTGAGCATCCACGACCAGGTCGACGCGGACACGATCAGCGGCAGCAGCCAGGGGATCAGGAACAGCGCCCTGAGGGTGGCGGCCAGCCGGAAGTGCCGGTTGAAGAAGACCGCGAGGGCGAGCCCCGCGGCGTACTGGAAGGCGATCGACACGAAGGTGAAGATCATGGTGTGGCGTATCGCCGGGCCGAACGTGGGGTCGTCCAGGACGGTCCTGAAGTTGTCCAGCCCGGAGAACGGCGCGTCGCCCGCGACGAACGAGCGGACCGTGTAGTCACGCAGGCTCAGGTCGAGGTTGCGGTACAGGGGATAGACGTAGAACGCGGCGAGGTAGAGGGCCAGCGGCGCGAGGAACGCGAGTGCGGTCAGCCGGCTCGTGCGGCGCCGGTGCGGCCGCGGTGCGGGGCCGTCGGCCGGGGCTGCGGTGCCGGCGTCCCGGGGCCTGGCCGGGGACCGCGGGGCGCGGCGGTCGACGCGGGCGATGGTCATGGCGGACTCCTGGAAGGGGTGGCCCGCCCGGGACCGGCGGCGGTGTCCGGGCGGTTGCGGGTGCCGTGCGACGGCCGGGGCAGGGCCCGGAAGGTGCCGCGAGGGCGTCGAGTGGTCAGCTCCTGCCCTTGTCCGCGGCCTTCTGGGCGGCGTCGAGGGCGGCCTGCGGGCTCTGGCCTCCGGACAGGGCGCTCTGCACGGCCGTCCACATCGGCTGCGAGATGACCGGGTACTTGGTGCCCAGGCCGCCGCTGGTGCGACCGCGTGCCGCGGCCACCGCGTCCACCCACGGCTTCAGTTCGGGGTTCGCCTTGACCTGCTCGGCCTGCACCGCCGCGGTGGGAGCGACGTAGGCCAGAGTGGTGTCCGTGGCCAGCAGGTTGGCGGAGCTGGTGAGACAGGTGACGATCTTCTTGGTGACGTCGTAGCGTCCGCTGTCCTTCTGGACCGGGACGGTGACGAACTCGCCTCCGGTCGGCACCGGCGCCGCCCCGCCGCTCCGGCCGGGGATGCTGATGACGCCGTACTCGAAACCGGCCTTGTCGGCGTTGCCGAGCTGCCAGGTGCCGTTCTCGCCGAACGCGTAGTCGCCGGTGGCGAACTCCTGCCAGCTCGTGGTCTGGGTGTTCTGCAGGACGTCCTTGGGGGCCAGTCCGTCGTCCACCCAGCCCTTCCACAGGGACAGCGCTGCCACGCCCTTGGCCGAGTCGAGCTCGGTCAGGTCACCGCCGGCGCCCCAGAACCAGGGCAGGAACTGGAAGCTGCCCTCCTCGGTGTTGATCGCGGAGAAGGTGATGCCCTTCTTGCCGGCCGCCTTGACCTTCTTCAGCGCGGCCGTGAGGGAGTCCCAGTCCTTGACCGAGGCCGGGTCGACACCCGCCGCGGTGAGGACCTTCTTGTTGTAGTAGAGCGCGAGGGTGTTGGCGCCGATGGGAACGCCGTAAGAGGCGCCGTCGATCTCTCCCGCGCCGAGGATGTTCTTCTGGACGGACGTGGTGTCCAGTCCGAGGTCGGCGGTCTTGTTGAGGATGCCCGCCTCCACGAGCGTGGAGACGACCGGGTTGTCCACGAGCATCACGTCGGGGGCGTTGCCCTGCTGGGCGGCGAGCAGGGCCTTGTTGCCCAGGTCCGTGGTGTCCATGGCGGTGCGCTTGACCTCGACCCCGGCGTCGGTGCCGCACTTGCTGACGAGCTTGCCCCACGGCGAGGAGGCGTCGAACTGCGGGTACGGGTCCCAGAAGGTGTACGTCCCGCCGGCGCTGCCGGAACCGGAGGCGGAGGAGTCGGAACCACCGCCGCAGGCGGCGACGGAGACGAGCGCACCGGCGGTGGCGACGGCGGCTATCAGGGTGCGACGGGCGTTTCTCACGGCGACCTCGTTGTCTTGGGGCGGCTCGAAGGGAGGGACGGGGCGAGGGGGGACGTGGCGGGACGTCTGGCGTGTGGAGGGCCCGAGTGCGGAGCTGGGCTGGACGGGTGGCTCACTGCGTGGGCAGCCAGACGCGCATGCTGCCGTCCTGGCGGTTGGCCCACGCGTAGTAGGGCACGGCGGTACCCGGAGGCCGTCACCGTGGTCACGCCGCCCAACAGGTCGGGGCGGTGCACGTCGGCGAGCGGGCCGGCCGGGTCGAGGACGATGTCGTCGAGGCCGCCACCGGGGTGGTCGACCCCCTCCAGGCAGTACACGAGCGGTCCGCGCTCGATGGCGACGCAGCCGCGTACGGCGTCCACCCGGGGGTCGGCGGCGGTGAGGCGGGGTGCCAGCGCGAGTTCGAGGACGACACGGTCGCCCGGCGCCCAGGTCCGCTCGATGCGCAGCCAGCCGTCGGTGGCGGGGGCGTCCGTCCCGTCGTACGCCGTGTCCCCGTACCGGATCCGGTACTTACGGCACCACTGCGGGATGCGCAGCGAGAGGGTCCAGGGCCGGTCGGCCGGGGTCTCCTCGACGGTGAAGGCGATCGTGCCCTGCCACGGGTAGCCGGTCTCGCAGCGGACAGTGACGCCGTCGGCGGTGTAGCGGCCGGTGGCGTACTGGTGGATCTGGAGGCCGCCGGCGTCTCCGGAGGCGAGGTAGTGCTCCAGGGAGGCCAGCAGCCGCATGACGTTGGGCGGGCAGCAGGCGCAGCGGAACCAGCGGGTGCGGCGGGCCGACTGGTCGCCGCCGGGGTCGGTGTGACCGTCGCGGACCTGGAGCGGGTTGACGTACAGCCACCGCTCGCCGTCCAGGGAGACCCCGGCCAGGAAGCCGTTGAACAGGGTGCGTTCGATCAGGTCGGAGTAGCGGGCCTCGCCGGTGAGCAGGGCCATGCGCCAGCTCCACTGGACCGAGGCGATGGCGGCGCAGGTCTCGCAGTAGGCGCGCTCGTTGGGCAGTTCGTACGGGTCGCCGAAGTCCTCCTCGTCGTGGTGGGCGCCCAGTCCGCCGGTGATGTGGGTCTTGGCGGCGGTCATCGCGGCCCACAACCGCTCCGTGACGGCGCGTAGTTCGGTGTCCCCGTTCTCCGTCGCCAGGTCGGTCGCGGCCGCCAGCAGGTACAACTGACGTACGGCGTGCCCCTCGACATCGGTCGCCTCGCGCAGCGGGACACGGTCCTGGCAGTACGCCTCGCCGCCCAGCAGACCGTGGCCGAAGCGGTCGACGAAGTAGCCGGCGAGGTCCAGGTAGCGCCGCTCCCCCGTCTCCCGGTAGAGCTCCACCAGGGCGGTCTCGACCTCGGGGTGGCCGTCGACGCCGTCGATCGGCTTGCCGCTCTCGGGCGGGCCGAAGACCGAGTCGATGTGGTCGGCGAACTTCACCGCCACGTCCAGGAGTTCACGGCGTCCGGTGGCCCGGTGGTGGGCGACGGCGGCCTGGATGAGGTGTCCCGCGCAGTACAGCTCGTGGCCCCAGCGCAGGTCCTGGTAGCGCTCGCCGCCCTTGAGGAGCTGGAACCAGGTGTTCAGGTATCCGTCGGGCTGCTGCGCGGCCGCGACGAGGGAGACGATCCGCTCCACGTCGGCCGCGAGCGGGCCCTCGTCCCCGGACGGCGCCTGGGCGAGCTGCCAGGCCGCGGCCTCCAGCCACTTGTAGACGTCGGAGTCCACGAACGGGTACGCGCCCTGGAACGCGCCCTCGGTGAGGCCGGCCGCCACCCGCAGGTTGTCCAGGTTTCCCGCCGACTCCAGCAGTTCGGGACCCTGGGGAATGGAGGTCCGCCCGTTCACCCGGCGCCGGGTGCTCCAGAAACCGCCTTGCACCTCTGCGGCGGCGGGGGCGAGCGCCGCCTTGGCGGCCGGGCCCGGGCGGACCGGGCCCGACGGGACGACCGGCTGGTCGGGCAGGGCCGGAGACGCGGAGGAGGGCATGGCGGAACGGGGGTGGGGCATGGCTCTCCGAACGGTTGGATGGGGAGCGGGCCGGGGATACGGTGCACTGTCGGTGCCCCGGTGGCCGCGGCGCGGTGAGACGGTGGCCCGCCTCTCGAACCCGCTTTGGGAAAACGTTTTTCTGCCCGGAAAAGTAGAGAGCCGGTGCGCGCGAGTCAAGAGGAACGCCGCGGTATTTCTTTCCCCTTGCCGGGGCTGGCCGACGACGAGGAATGGTGCCAGGATGGTGCAGACTCACACCCTTCAGGAAAAGGATTGCGCGTGACCGTTGCTCCGGGTTCTCCCTCGACCGGACGGGCAAAACTCGCCGATGTGGCCAGGCTGGCCGGCGTCAGCGTCGGCACGGCCTCGAAGGCGCTCAACGGCAACGGCAGGATGCGGCCCGAGACGCGGCAACGGGTCCTGGCCGCCGTGGAGGAGCTCGACTTCCGCCCGAACCAGCACGCGCAGAGCCTGCACACCGGCCGCAGCTGGACCGTCGGGCTGATGACGACCGACGGCATCGGCCGGTTCAGCACCCCCGTCCTCCTCGGTGCCGAGGACGCGCTCGGCGCCGGGAAGATCTCCGTGCTGCTGTGCGACACCCGCGGCGACGCCATCCGCGAGCAGCACCATCTGCGCAACCTCATGGACCGGCGGGTGGACGGCATCATCGTGACCGGCCGCCGCACCGACCCCAGGCCGCCCCTGAAGGGCATCGAGCCGATCCCGACGGTCTACGCGCTCTCGCCGTCCACGGACCCGGACGACATCTCCGTGGTCTCGGACGACCACAGCGGAGCCAAACTGGCCGTCGAGCACCTGCTGGCGACCGGGCGCACCAGGATCGCGCACATCACCGGCCCGGCACATCACGCGGCCGCCCAGGACCGCGCCCGGCACACCGTCGAGCTGCTCGAGCGCTCCTCGCTCGAACTCGCCACCGGGCGTGTCCACTTCGGCGAGTGGAGCGAGGCGTGGGGGCGCCGCGCGGCGGAGGCGGTCCTGCGCATCGCCCCGGACACGGACGCCTTCTTCTGCGGCAACGACCAGATCGCCCGGGGCGTCGCCGACACCCTGCGCGAGAACGGCGTGGACGTCCCGGGCAGGGTCGCGATCGTGGGCTACGACAACTGGGACATCATGGCCCTGGCCTGCCGGCCCCCGCTCACCACGATCGACACCGATCTCTCCGAGATCGGCCGCCAGGCCGCCCTGCGGCTGCTGGACGCCATCGGGGCCCGGCCCGAGCCCGGCCGGCACACCGTCCCCTGCCGGCTCGTGGTGCGCGAGTCGTCCTGAGACACTCCCGCGCGGCTGCCCGCTGCCCCACATTGGGAAACCCTTTTCTCGCAGGCCGTGCGGGGGGGGGGAGAGAGAGGGGGACGCTGCGACCTGCGCACACGGCCGCCTCCGCTGCTCACTCCGCCCGCGAGCGTGCCCCCGGCGTCATGACCCAGCGGATCGTGTGGGTGAGCAGGAGACCCGAGGGCTGTATCGCGAGCCCCTCCACCACCGGGAGCCGGGGCAGGTGCAGCACCCTCCGCGCCCACGGCGGCAGCAGTGCGACCGCGTTCGCCGCGAGGACGCCGTAGACCGGCCGCGCGGCGAGCGGCACGGGCGGGTGCAGCAGCAGGAACCGGGCGGCGGCCCGGGCGTCCGGGGTGGCCCGCAGCTCCGGCAGATACGTGGCCAGACACCCGGCCAGGGCCTCGCGGTCGCGCGGCGGATCGACCACGCCCAGCGCCTCGGCGACCCGTGCGGTGTCGGCCACGTAGGCGTCGTAGCCCGCCGCGTCGAGCGGCCGGGCGCCGTAGCGCTCGTGCGCGCGCAGGAAGCTGTCGGTCTCGGCCGCGTGCACCCAGCCCAGCAGGTGCGGGTCCGCCGCGTGGTACGCGAGGCCGTCGGCCGTCGTCCCGCGCACCCGCTCGTGGATGCCGCGCACCCGCGCGACGGCCTCCTCCGCGTCGGACGCGGTGCCGTACGTCGTGACGGCCAGGAAGGTGCTGGTGCGCTGCAACCGTCCCCACGGGTCACCGCGGAACCCGGAGTGCGCGGACACGGCGGCCATGGCGAGCGGGTGCAGGGACTGGAGCAGGAGCGCGCTCAGCCCGCCGATGAACATCGACGCGTCGCCGTGGACCGTGCGGATGGGACGGTCCGGACCGAACCACCGGGGGCCCGGAGTGTCGTGGATACGGGCACGGTTGGCCGGACCGTCCGGGCCTGCCACGCGCCGGAACACGGCCCTGCCGAGTCGATCACGGAGGTCGGTCATCGGCGCGTGCCTCCTTCCCGGCCCCTGGTGAGCACGCCGCTCACCTTTCTTCGTCAGCGGTGGTGCGTACGGATGCGGGCCGGCGTCCGCATGTCTCCGCTGTCGCCTCCGAGCGGCCCGCGCGGCACTGGCGCGGACCGCTCGGAGTTGCGGAGGCGCGGAGACGTCGCCGCGGCCCGTTTCAGCGGCTCCGTCCCCGGAGCTTGCCGAGCAGTTGGCGCGCCTGTGCCCGGCGTCGCGGATCGGCCGAGGCACGGCGCACCTGCTCTGCGGCACGCCGGCCCTGCGGGCTCCTGCTGAACTGCTTGATCTTCTCCAACATGCCAGGCATGACTGTCCTCCCGAGAGGTCGACGACAACTCCTGCACGACCAGGCCTTCGTACAGAGGCGGCTACCCCGGGCCGACCGTCCCACCCCTCGGGAGAGAGGTCAGGACGCTGCCGAGAGCCGCGCCGAACCGAGCCGACCCGTGGGACGGCCTCCGTGGGCGGCGAGAAATCCGGAACGTGTCCCGTCGGGCTGACCGCGGCCACACGGGGCAGCCCTACCGCATGGAGCCTCAACCGCGTTTCACCCTGGCCGCGACCACCCTTGACGCACCGGACGCGCGTGAGCTCGCGCGGTTCTACCGCGGTCTGCTCGGGTGGCGGACGCGGAAGGAGGAACCGGGCTGGGTCGAGATCGTGTCGCCCGACGGCACGGCCGCGCTGTCCTTCCAGACAGAGCCGCTCTTCCAACCCCCACAGTGGCCCACCCGCGACTCCGGGCAGCAGATGATGATGCATCTGGACATCGAGGTGAACGACCTGTCGTCAGCCGTCGATCACGCCCTCGCCCTGGGAGCGAGCATGGCGGACTTCCAGCCCCAGAACGATGTACGAGTCTTGCGCGACCCGGTGGGACATCCGTTCTGCCTGTTCGTGCGGACGGGTTCCGGTCCGGGGGCCTGACACCCTGAGCCGGCGCGGGCGGGGATGCGGGGCTGGGAGTGTCCGTGTAACGGGTGTACCCGGGTGCTAGTCGGGTGCAAGTCGGGTGCTAGTCGGCATGCAGAACGAAGAACAGGAAGCACAAGAAGCGGGGCTTGGCCGCGATGGTGTCGGGGAACAGGTCGCGGGCGGCTGGATCAGGCTCCGGCTCGCTGATGACCGTGATGCGGAAACCGGCCCCGGTGAACGCCTCGGTCATCGCGTGCAGCGGCCTGTGCCAGAGACTCATCAGCGCGCTCCGGCCACCCATGGTCCACTCTTCGGTCCAGTTGGTGGTGTCGAAGTAGTTGTACTCGTCCTCGCGGCCGGCCTGGCGGTGCATGAGGTTGATGGCGAAGGGATGGTCGACAGAGGCGATCAGTCGCCCACCGGGCTTGAGGACCCGTCGCAGCTCGGCCAGCGGCGGCCCCCAGTCCTCCAGGTAGTGCAGCACCAGGGAGGCCACCACGTCGTCGAACGTGTCATCCGGGTAAGGGAGCGGACCTCCCAGGTCCGCCACTTGCAGGTCAGCGCCCTCGCCGAGCCTCCGCCAGGCCAGCTCCACCATCCCGGCACTCGCGTCGAACCCGCTCACGACGGCACCACGCTCGCGCAACGCCCCGAACAGCGGCCCGGACCCGCAGCCGGCGTCCAGGATGCGCCGCCCGGCCACGTCTCCCGCTAAGTCGAGCATCGCGGGTCGTTCGTAGTGGGCGTTGATCAGGTTGGTCTCGTTCTCGGCCGTGTACGCCTCGGCGAAGCTGTTGTAGTCGTTGACCTTCGACGGATGCCCGGTCACCGCGGACGGCGAGTCGAGCCCGGCGGATCTCACGTGCTCTGGATGCTCGTTGGAGATCATGGTGCGGGAGACGCGCGCCGCGTCGGTTCGGTTCCTGGCCGATCGCGAGCGCCTTCACCGTCCCAGTGATCCAACGCGCACGGTCAGCCGATGTAGCCCTGGAGGTCGGCGACGGTGTCGAGGGATCCGTTCGCGGTCGCGTCGGCCGGCACGCGCGGGAGTCCGGAGACCCTGAGTTCAATACGGCCCATCTCGTCCCGGACGACGGCCGGGAGCGCGGTGTGCCGCAGGTCCTCGGCGTAGTCACGCGTCTGCCGGTCGGCCTCGTCGGGCCGTGCCTCCATAGGACGGTAGGGGTGATCGGCCCACTCCGTGTCGGCCCACCGGACGAGTTCGTCCAGGCACTCCGAGGCGGGCTCGGCATCCGGGGGCTCGGCATCCGGGGGTGAGGCGGAAAGGGCCGCGTCCGCGTCGGCGACCAGTCGGGCGAGACGGTGACTCGCGTCGTCGTCCGCCGCCACGCGCATCGCGATGAAGCCCGACAGCACGTCGAGCCTGCGCGACACCTCCGCCCGCTGCCAGATCTCGTACAGTCCCGCCGTCTGCCCTTCCCCGCCGACCTGCGCCTCCGTGCTCCGGACCCTCTGCCGTGCCCCTGCCGGCGGGTCCGGCGGTTTTCCCGGGCGCGGCGCACGCACCTGCCATGTCAGAGGGGGCAACTAGCCTCGGTGGCATGGGAATTCAGATAGACGTGGTGGCGGGTTGTCCCGTCGACGATGAGATGGAACGGGTGCTCGGGCTGGCCGAGGCGGTCGGCGAGCCGGTCAACGTCACGTTCATGTGGGAGGGGCGTGACGAGGCGGAGCATGCCGTGCTGGTGCCCGCGGCCACACTGGCGTCATGGGAGCACTGGGCTCCTGCCGCCTACCCGGCGCGTGACGCCAGCACCCGGAACCGGACGGAAACGGAACGTCCGGACCTCGCCCACCCGGAGGACTTCGGGCCCTTCACGCTGTTCCGTCGTCGTGTGGGTAGCCGCACGGCGGTCGCTCGCGGAGGCGTGGTGGTTGCCGAACTCCTGGATCCGGGCGAGGCGCACTGGCTCCACGAGCAGGCCCGCAACGTGTGGCAAGGATTCATGGACCCGAAGCAGAAAGCGGCGTTCGAGGAGTTCCTCGCCCGGCAGGAATCCCTCGATGAACAGTGACACGCGGCCTCATGCCGCGACCCACGGTCTGGTGGTGGCCGTCTTACCGCCCCCGCCCGCCGTCATATCGCCCCCGCTCACGGACGACCGACCCGGACGGGACGGAGATCGCTCAGCGCTGACGCAAGAGGCCGCCCGTCCGGCGCAGATGCTCGTCGATCAGGGCGAAGGTGGCCTCCGGCTGCTCGATCTGCGGAAGGTGACCGGCCCCGGGGATGACCTCGAGTCGGCCGTCGCCGAACGCGTCGGCGTACGCGGCGCCGTAGGCAGGGGTGACGACACGGTCGCTCTCACCCCAGAGCAGCAGGGCGGGCACCCGGATCTGGCCGAGCCGGGACAACAGCGTGGGGCTGTGCATGTACGGTTCGCCGGCGAGGACGCGCATGGTGGCCATGTTGGCCTGCCTGCGCGCGAGTTCGTCGGGCGGGATGTCGGCCGGGTCGACGTAGAAGCGGTCGGGGTCGTGCCAGGAGTGCTCCGCGACTCCGCGGGCGTCCAGGGCGAAGAAGTCGGTGATCGGTTCCGTCTCAACGTGCACGCCCACCGCGTCGATCAGGACGAGACCGGTGATGAGTCCCTCGGTGTCACGCAGGGCCATCTCGGCGGCCGTCCAGCCCCCGAGTGAGGAACCGACGACGAGGACGTCGCTCAGGTGGCGTTCGCGCAGAAGGTGCAGGTAGGCGAGGGCGAGGTCGTCGATGCCGGTGAGCCGTGCCGGGCGGTGGGTGCCCTCCCAGCCGGGGTGCACGGGGGTGATCGTGTGGGCGGTGCCGGAGAGGTGGTCGGCCAGGCCCGCGACGGTGGCGGGGCCTCCCCCACCGTGCAGGACCAGGACCGGCCTTCCTGTTCCGGCCTCGGACAGGGTGAGGGGCAGGTCGGCGTAGGCGGCTGATGCTGCCGCTGCGTCTGTGGACATGCCGAACACTCTAACTAAAGATGCTTATATAAGCTAGCTTGGTTATGCCGTAGACTCGCCTCATGCACGGTGAGCTGCAAGAACTCGGCAGAGCGGTCAAGCAGGCCCAGTACCGACAGCACAGGGCCCTCGACAGCGCCCTCCAGGCCGTCGGCACGACACTGGCCCAGTGGGACGCACTGCGTGCGATCAGCCGCTCCCCCGGAGCGTCGGCGCGCGAGTTGGCCGCAGCGACCTTCCAGACCGAGCAGGCCTTCGGCACGCTCGCCGGCCGCCTCGCGGCCCAGGATCTCGTCGAACGCCGACCAGGACACGGGCGGCGCATCGAACATCACCTCACGCCCGCCGGCGAACAGGTCCTGTCGGCCGGCCACAAGGTGGCCGACGAGGTGCTCGCCGCATGCTTCTCCCCCTTGCCGGACGCGGACCGTGCCACCTTGCTCGACCTGCTTCGGCGCCTCACCGGAGAGCGGGACGCCGACTGAGGCGGGACGGGGCGCCGGCAGACCGAGAGGGTCACCCACCGAAGACCAGGGGACCCTCTTGCTCTGCCTATCGAAATTCGATAGCTTTCCATCGCGATTCGATGGAGAGGTGAGTCATGGGAAAGCTGGCTGTCCACGCACTGCGTGCGGTGCTTGTGGGGGTGTTCACCGGCACCCTTTTCGTCCAGGCGTTGATGGTGTTGGCGTTGGCCGGCGGAAAGGACCCGGAGGAGGGGTCCCTCCCCCTGACCTCGCTGCGCGTGATCACGATCCTCGGCATGGTGTCGGTCCAGGTCGCCGTGGTCTGCGTCGGGCGGCTGGTCTCGATGGTGCGACGCGGAACCGTGTTCTCCCACGCCGCCTTCCGGTACGTGGACGGTGTGATCGGTGCGATCGCGTCGGCCGCCCTCGTGTGGTTCGCGGTCACAGCCGTGAACGCTCCGGGCCAGCGGGACGACCCGGGCGTCACCGTCATCATGGGCGGGATCGGGGTGGCCATCCTGGGTGTCGCGCTCATCGTGTACGTGCTGCGGATGCTGCTCGCCCAGGCCGTCGCGCGGGACGCCGAAGCAGCGCAGATGCAGGCCGAGTTGGCCGAGGTGATCTGATGCCGATCGCCGTCGACATCGACGTGATGCTGGCCAAGCGGAAGATGTCCGTGGGCGAGCTCTCGGAACGCGTGGGGATCACACCCGCCAACCTGGCGGTCCTCAAGAACGGCCGCGCCAAGGCCGTACGATTCGCGACGCTCGCCGCGCTCTGCGAGGTGCTCGAATGCCAGCCGGGTGACCTGTTGCGCTGGGAGTCGGAGCACACCGTGGACGGGTGACGTGCCCCGCGGTCATGCCCCGCGTTCACTGCCTCGCGTTCACTGTCTGGCCGCAGGCGATGTCGTCCCCCGTGTGGGACCAAGGGCCCAGTCGCGCATACCTCTGCGGGCTCACGGCGATCACTCGCATGCTCCGAGCGGCGGAGCAACACGTCGACTGAGCGGGCGATGTGAGGCACCGTCAATCCACGGGACTCTGGGTGGGCGCCCGCGGCCAAAGGGCGCCCACCACGAGGAAGGACCAGCGATGAGTCGCAACGCGTCAGCCTCCACCCGCATCCGTGTCGCCGCGGGCGCCGCCGTCCTGATCACCGTCGCATGCACCGCCTCTGCCACGGCCCTGGACCGCTCGGCCGAGACCGGATCCCCCGGCACACCGAGGGAGGCCGCAGCTCTGACGGGGTCCGCCAAGCTCTACCGGCCACTCGGCGACGACATCACCTTCACCTTCGACGCACACCTCGCCCCCGAGCACCGGATGGACCCGGCGAAGGCCACGGGGACCTTCCGCTTCAGCCACTACCTCGACGGCCGGGGCGTCTGGGCCGAGGGGAGGATCGACTGCCTGTTGACCGGCGGGAAGGTCGCGGTCGCCAGCGGGGTCATCACCCGCACCGACTTGCCGGGGGCGAAGGGCAACCGGGTCGGTTTCACCGTGCACGACGTGGGCCGACACGACCGTCTCGGCTACAGCTGGGCCTCGGTGGGCAACCCGGTCGAGACCAAGGACCTGCCCAAGTGCGTGAGTACGGCGCCGTTCGAGCAGGTGAAGAACGGCACGGGTGACTTCCGGGTCCTGCCCTGGGAACCGGACTTCTTGAAGAAGGGGTGAGCGGTGTCTGGTTCAGCGCACCGGGAAGCCGAAGGAGTAACCCTGCTCCTTGAGTCGGGGCAGGATCTGACGCAGGGCCGCGACGGTCTGGGAACGGTCGCCACCAGCGTCATGGAAGAGGACCGTCGGGCCACCAGGCAGCTCCTGTTCGACCGTGGCGACGATGGCGTCCGTGCCCGGCCGCTCGAAGTCCTTGGAGTCCACGTTCCAGCCCAGCGGACGCATGCCTCGGGAAGCGGCGAGTTTGCGGCTGTAGGGGGTGAAGGCGCCGCCGGGGGCCCGGTAGTACATCGGCCGTACACCACCGGACGCCTGGGTGATCATGCTTTCGGCGTCGAGTATCTGCTGCGACTGGAACGCCTCCGACTTCTTGTCCATGGTGGTGTCGTGGGACACCGAGTGATCGCACAGGCGGTGCCCGGCGGCGACCACCCGCTTCACCAGATCCGGGTGAGCCTGCGCCTGCGTGCCCACCATGCAGAACGTGGCCTTGACTCCGTACTCCCGCAGCACGTCCAGGACTTGAGGGGTCCATACGGGGTCGGGCCCGTCGTCGATCGTGATGTTGACGCCCCGCGCCCCCTTGTCCGAGGCGTGCGCGATGGTCACATCGACCGGTTTCACCGCGCTGCCCTGCGTGGCCGAGGTGCTCGCCTTGGGCGACGTGCCTACGGCGCCGGCCTGCGCGGTCCACACGGAGGCACCGGCGGCGAGCATTGTCACCCCGAGCGCCGCCCCGAGCACCTTGCCGTTCCAGCCCCGCCCGCTGTGCCGTGCCATGTCCGCCCCGCTTCCGCGCAGTTACTCGTCGATTCCCCGGTCACCCCGTGACCACCTGGCAAGACGAGGAACAGCGGCCGCGGGATGCGTCCGTTACGGATCAAGGACAATTCCGAGGGGGTTCGCGGACAGGCGGGTAACGGCGGCCGTGGAGCGGGCGGTTGAACGCCTGCCTGTCTGACCTGCTCACCGCATAGCGTTCACCCTCACTCTATTGCAATGAACGCCCTCCCCTGCGTTGCGTTACCTTCTGACTGTTGCAATGAAATCATCGCACTCAGCTGCGATGATGAGATTTGGGCGCAACAAATGCTTTGCCAGAGTAGTGAATGCAACGTAGCTTTTCGTGCATCGGAAACGGCGGCGACGAAACGCGAGGAGCACCTGATGCACGGTCACCGCCCCGGCCGCCAAGAACCAGTACTTCGGACCCTCCGGCGCCGTCGAACTCACCACCCAGCAGGGCGAATCACCCTCGCAACCGCAGCCTCCGCCGCCCTGGACGCCGGCACCTCCCACGGCGACATCACCGCCCGCGGCCTCTGAAAGGAACACTCATGACGTCGCCGCTCATCCAGAAGCCCGAGACGGCGACCCCGGCCGCCCCCGACGCCGTCGTCTCCTTCATACGGTTCGTCATCCTCGGTGGCGGCGTCGGGCTCCTCTCCGGCCTGGCGGTTCCGCTACTGGCCCTGACCCTGCCCTGGGCGGTCGCGAACGCGCTCGTCACCGCCGCGTCCACCCTGCTGTGCACCGAGCTCCACGCCCGCTTCACCTTCGGGGCAGGGCGCCACGCCGGCTGGCGTGAGCACTGGCAGTCCGCCGGCTCGGCGACCCTCGCGTACCTGGCCACCACGGCGGCCGTCCACGTCCTTCACCTGATCCAGCCCTCGCCCTCCCTGCTCAGCGAACAACTCGTCTACCTCAGCGCTTCTGCCCTCGCGGGCTTGGGCCGCTTCATCGTCCTGCGCCTCTACGTCTTCGCCGTCCATCGCGGCCGGGAGACGCCGGTACGCCCTCTGGTACGGCAGGAAGCCGGAGCGATGGCCCTGACAGCAGCGGCCTGAAACAGGCGCCGACGCTCACCGGGATCGCCAGGAGCCAGCCGAACGAGCACCCGAGGCCCCGCATTCTCGACACCGCTGGAGAAGCGTTCTCATCCAAACCCATGAGTGCACCTGTTCTGCCAACACCCGGCGAGGCCACGCCCCGGGCACTGTCACACCCGCGTGGGACCGTGAGAGGACGGACAATCGGCGCGCGGTCGCCACCCGGGCCGCAGGCATGCCGGCGCAGGCCGTTGAGAGGCGGCCGCGGCGGGCACCGCGCGCCCCGAGCCGAGGGAGGCCGCGTCATGACCGACATAGACACTCAGTTCCTGCGCAGCCTGTTCGACGAGGAAGGCAGCCTGCACACCGCCGGCCGCACCGCCCTGTACCGGCTCTACGGGCTCGAAGGTCTGCTGTACGTCGGCATCTCCACGTGCCCGCTCACCCGTATCCGCACCCACCTGCAACAACAGCCGTGGGGTTCCCGTGTCATCGGCGTACGGATCGACTACCCCCATGACGCGCACGCGGCCGAACGCGAAGCCGTCCACTCCGAACGCCCCCTGCACAACATCGTCTTCAACGGCGAGGCCCCACCCCCACCACCCGACCGGGCCGCGCGGCTGAGAGCCGAACTCGCCGTACAGCAACGCCGGCTGGAAGAACTCCAGGCGGCCGTCCCGCAGTCCACCACCCACCTGCGCCTCATCCTCCGCGGCATCGCGGCAGCACAGACGAAGGTCGACAAACTCGCCAGAGACGTCCAGGAGGCCGAGCAATCCGAGGGGACACGGCAACCGCCCGGACGACAGACCAAAAGAGCCAAGCCGTAAGGAAAAGAGAGCCCCGCTGAGCCGGAGGTGCCTTCTCCGTCGCAGCTCGCGAGGTTGCCGCACGCGACGCCTCCCGGCGTACCCACGTCAGCGGCGACACCTGAGCTACAGGCTAACCAACTCCCCTCAGGAGATGCTCAGTCGAGACAGAACTCGTTGCCCTCGACGTCCCGCATCACGATGCACGACTCGTTGTCCTCATCGGCGGGCAGCAGTCGTTCGCGCACCGCGCCGAGCGCGACCAGCCGCGCGCACTCGGTCTCCAGCGCGGCCAGACGCTCCGCACCCACGAGCCCGGTACCGACCCGCACATCGAGATGCACACGGTTCTTGACGACCTTGCCCTCGGGAACACGCTGGAAGAACAGCCGCGGACCGACGCCCGAGGGATCGACACACGCGAACCACGAACCCGGTCCTCGGAAGGCAGGGTGCGGTCGTACTCCTCCCAGCTCGCGAATCCCCCGGGCGGGTCCGGTACGACGTACCCCAGCACCTCGCACCAGAAGCGAGCGACACGCTCGGGCTCCGCGCAGTCAAAGGTGACCTGGATCTTCCTGATCGTCGACATCGGCGCACCCTAGCAAAGGCCGGTGCCGCCACCCCACTTGCCGAGGTAGTGCCTGCGGTACCCGCAGGTGGGCAGCGTAGGGGTTCGTGCAGCACCCCCGGCGCGCGGAAACCTACAACCATGAAGCGACACAAGGCAGTAGTCATTTCCTCGGTCCTCCTCTCCATCAGCGTGGTGGCGGTCGGCACTCCGGCCGTCGCCGACTCGGCGCACGGGTCACCCGCTTCCGTCGCCGCGTCGAAGGACTCGGCCCCGGCGCGGCTCGACGAGCGTGTGGTCGCCACCGTCGAGCGCAGCGCTCACCCCCTCAGGACCACTGATCCGGAAGGCGGTCTGCGGGACCTGCGGGCACTGGGCCGGATGATCGGCGGCGCCGAGGTGGTGGGCCTGGGCGAGGCCACCCATGGCTCGCGGGACTTCTTCCGCATGAAGCACCGGGTCTTCCGGTACCTGGTCGAGGAGAAGGGCTTCCGGTCCTTCTCCCTGGAACTGCCCTGGAGCAGCGGAGTGCGGCTCAACGAGTACGTGGTGCACGGGAAGGGCGACCTGAAGGACATCGCGCGCGAGGAGTTCCAGGGTTCGTACCGGATCTGGAACAACCAGGACTACCTCGACCTCATCGAGTGGATGCGCGACTACAACCTCCGCCACCCGGGCGACCCCGTGCAGTTCATGGGGAACGACATGGGCTATGCGGGTCCCGAGCTGTACGGGCGAGTGACCGACTACGTGGCCCGCAGGTACCCGCGGCTGCTGGACCGCGTCACCGAGCTGTACCGCGGGCTGGCGCCGGCCACCGACGCCGGCACCTACAGCGCGGAGTACTTCAAGCTGCCGCTCGCCGAACGCCGGGAACGGTCGGCGCGGACCGGCGAGGTGTACGAACTCCTGCGCAAGCAGCGCCCCGCCCACGGCGCCGACCGGCGGGAACACCTGTGGATGGTCCAGCACGCCAGGGCCATCCACCAGATGGCCAGGGGCATGTCCTTCGACTTCGGCGACGAGGACCAGACGGCGCAGATGATGAGGCTGCGCGACCAGGTCATGGCCGAGAACGTGGCCTGGTGGCACCGGCACACCGGCGACCGGGTCCTGCTGTCGGCCCACAACACCCATGTGTCCTACGACTCGTTCGACGCCCGGTACCCCAAGACCCAAGGTGCGTTCCTGCGCGACGCGTTGGGCAAGGACTACGTCAGCATCGGCTTCAGCTTCTACCAGGGCTCCTTCAAGGCGTTCGGCACCGCGGACAACGTGATGCGCACCTACCGGGTGGGCGCCGCGAAGCCGGGTTCCAACGAACACACCCTCGACGAGGCCCGCCAGGACGACTACGTACTCGACCTGCGCACGGCCCCCGAACCCGCGCGCACCTGGCTGCACGAGGAGCGCGCCACCTGGAACATCGGCGCCGGGTGGCCCGACCCCGTGAAGTACACGACCGCCTTCGGCCGGGCGCACGACATCCTCATCCACCTGCACGACGTCGAGGCGACCACCTATCTGGGCACCCCCTGAGCGGGGGTCCCGGCACCCCGGTGCGACAGCCGAGCCGGAGCAGGAGGCGGTCCGCGGTGGCGCGGTCACGACCTCGACGGCGATCCCGACAGGACGGGCGGTCCGTGGTGAGTGGACGCTTGGTGGCTGGCAGAGTGGGCACCGGGGGCCGGCTCGCCCCCGCGAGGAGGTGGTCCCTGTGTTCGACTACGACACGGAGCTCGCTCGTCATCACGTGCGGCTGCTGGAGGCCCTCGACGTCCGCTCCGGTGACCGTGTCCTCGACGTCGGCTGCGGCACCGGCCTGACCACCCGGGACGCGGCCCGTGCGGCGGAGCCGGGTACCGCCGTCGGCATCGACGTCTCGGGCCCGATGCTGGCGCGGGCCCGCCGACAGGCCGAGGCGGAAGGGCTCCGCAACGTCGACTTCGTGCAGGGCGACGCTCAGACCCATGCGTTCCCGCCGGAGCACTTCACCCTGGCCGTCAGCCGGTACGGCACGATGTTCTTCGCCGACCCGGGCGCCGCCTTCGCCAACATCGGGCGGGCGCTGCGTCCGGGCGCGCGGTTCGTGCAACTGGTCTGGCAGGCCGCCGACCGTCAGGAGTGGCACACGGCGATACGGGCGGCGCTCTCGCACGGGCACGGGCCATCGGCGTCCGCCTCAGGGACCGACGACCCCTTCGACCCCTTCACTCTGGCCGACCCGCACGTCATGACCGGGATCCTGACCCGGGCCGGGTTCACCGCGGTGGATGTCGTCGACGTGCACGAGCCCGTCTGCTACGGCCCGGACGCCGAGCGTGCGCTCGCCGCCGTCCGCCGGCTGCGCATGGTGGAGAAATGGACCGCCGGTCTGGATTCCGCGTCCGCCGGACGCGCCCTCGGCCGGTTGCGGGCGACGCTCGACGCGCAGGACACGGGTGACGGCGTGTGGTTCGACTCCCGCGCCTGGCTGGTCACCGCGCACCGGGGTTGATCGCCTGCGGGGGCCCTGCGACGTCGGAGTCCTCACTCGCCACCAGTCGCAGGTGAGCGGTGATCTCCTTGCCCCCGCCCCGGGGAGTCACGTCGACCCGGTCACTGATCGAGTGCACCAGATACAGGCCGTGCCCGCCGACGCGGCCGCGGTCGGGCGGCTTGACCACCGGCGCGTCCGGCGAGGTGTCGTACAGGCTGATCGACAGCTCTGAACCGGTCAGCCGCAGCGTCAGGCCGCAGGGGCCGGGAGCGTGCCGCAGCACGTTGGTGACGAGCTCGCTGACGACGAGCTCGGCATCCGTGACGCGGGACGCGGGGACGGCGGGGCGGTCGCCCAGCGGGGCGTGGGCGAGGACGGCGCGCACGTCCCGCCGCGCCTCCACGGCGTGAGGCGTGCCGGGGCCCCAGGCCGCGGCGTAGCGCAGCCTGGCATGACCGTCCCTGCCCGTCTCATCTGCCGCCTGCTTCATCAGCGGGGTGACCATGTGGAGCTCTTTCGTCGCGTTCACCACTCGTGACCGGTTGCCGCTCTTGCGGCTACCCGGGCACAGGGGGCCTACGCAGGCCGTGCCCGCCCGGGCTCACGCCCGCGTACGCCGGACGGTGAGTGCTCAGGCCTGGCCGGAGCGGTCGGCGCGGACCCGCTGGGCGACGTCGCGCAGCTTGATGTTGTGCTGCTGCGAGATGCGGCGCAGCACGCTGAAGGCGTCGTCCTCGCTCAGCTTGTGCCGTTCCATCAGGATTCCCATGGCCTCGCCGATGGCGTGCCGGGTCTTCATGGCGTCCTCGAGCTGGTCGATCGTGCGGGCGTCGGCCAGGGCGACGGCGGCGTGCGAGGCCAGCATCCAGCCGGCGGTCTCGATGTCCTTGCCGAAGGCGCCGGGGCGGCGGGAGTACAGGTTGAGCGCGCCGAAATCGTCGTCGTGGGTGTAGAGCAGGACCCCGGTCATGCTGCCGATCCCGAGGCCACGGGCCGCCGTGGCGAACCGCGGCCAGGCCGGTTGCGGCTCGGTGAGGTCCGCGATCCGGAAGACGCGCTCTCCCTTCCCGCCGTCGGCGCGGGCGGCGAGATCGAAGCACGGGCCCTCGGCCAGCTCGCCCTGCAACCGGTCGGATGCCTCCACCACGTCGCCGCACGCGGACAGGGTGACCGCCCGGCCCTTGCGGACGGCCAGGATTCCGGCCGCGTCGCAGCCCTCCACCAGGCGCACCGCCGACGCCGCGATCTCGTCCAGCGTGCCCTGCACGGACTCCTGTGCCAGCAAGTTCCGCGCGAGCTGGGCCATCGCCTCGGCGAACTCCCGCCACTCCACCGCCACCACCCACCTCCACCGGTGCGGCCACCCTACAGCCGACCCCCTCTGCGTCGCCGCGCCAGGACGCCCGCGGCTCGCGCCCTATGGTTTACGGTTCGTGAGCAGTCGGTGCCTTGGATGCCGTGCGGGTCCATGTGGGTCCATGTGGGGCTTGAGTGCTGTGCAGCGGTTCGGCGGGGGGGGTGCGCACGATCAGGTCGCACCCCGGTCAGCTCGCATGCGCGGCCGCCGCGAGACGGTGATCTCCGCATCCGCCCGCGAGACGGTACCCCGTCCGGACGCGGCCTCCCCGGCTCGTTGGCTGAACCGGAGAAGCCTGGCCGGTGCGGCCCCCATGGGTACGCCGCCACGCCCGGCCTGACGTTCAAGTCCCCCGCTCCACCCGTGCTACTCCTGTGCCGCCGTGGCCGACCGGGGCCGGACCTCCACGGCGGTCCCCGGCGGACGCCGGTTCACCGGTCCTCGTGCCGTACGCGGACGACCAGCTTGCCGGTGGCGCGGTTGTGTTCCATGTCGTCGTGGGCCTGCGGAACCTGGTCGAGGCCGTCGTAGACGCGGTCGACGGGGAAGGTCAGCCGGCCTGCGGCGACCGCGTCCAGGATCTCCTGGAAGGCCGCCCGGGGCAGGTCGGCAGCGTCACCGAAGTAACCCGCGAGACGTACGCCCCTCGGCAGGTATTCGTTCGGGGAGAAGTGCCGCACCGTCCACTGGTTGGAGAGGCTGCCGCCGAAGCAGCCCGTGCCGTGGACGCGTACCGCGCGCAGGGTGTCGCGCAGGGTCGGGGTGCCGACGAGGTCGAGGGCGGCGTCGACGCCGTGCGGGTAGAGCGCTCGCACGGCGGGTGCGATCTCGCCGGTGTCGAGCAGCGGATGGTCGACACCGTGCCGCGCCAGCAATGCGAGGCGGTCGGGGCGCCGGGTGGTGGACAGCACCGTGGCGCCCCGCCAGGTGGCCAGTACGGCGGCCGCCAGGCCGACCGAGGAGGTGCCGCCGCGGATCAGCACGGACTGGCCGGGCCTGAGATCCAGGCCGACAGTGAGCGAACCGTAGGCGGTCTGCACCATCTCCGGCAGGGCGCCCAGCACCTCCCAGGGCAGGTCCGTGTCGACCGGGATGACCTGGCTCAGCGGCACCGACGTGTACTCGGCGTAACCGCCGTCGTAGGTGCGCCCCATGTCCCCCATCATCGCGACGACCTTCTGCCCGGGCACGAGACCGCTGCCGGCCGGGGCCGCGTCGACGGTGCCGGCGGCCTCGATGCCCGGTACCCGGGGAAAGGTGACGCCCTCGCTCAGCCCCAGCCGGAGTTTCAGCTCCGAGCGGTTGAGCCCGAACGCCTCGACGCGGATGCGCACCCAGCCGTCCCTCTCCGGCGGCAGCGGGAGCATGACCGGCCGCAAGTCGGCCACGGGACCGGGAGCGGTGAGCCGGACGGCGCGCATCATGCGGGGCGAGGACGTCATGAGCCTGCTTTCTGACCCGGGGGCAGGAGAGTCCGACGGCGGTGGACAACATGCGCGCGCCACGGGTTCATTCCCGGCTCACCGCGCGTCGGAGGGTGAGCAGCGGGTGCCCGCTTCGAGGGGGCCTGCGCCCTCCTGGTCGGCGGCCCGCGGGACGGAGGTGAGCGATTTCCTGAACACGTGCGCGAGCTGGGTTACGCTCGTCTTTCACTGGGGGTGAACTGGCGTGCATCGAACGTGACTTCGGGGGCCTTCTTGTCGGTACAGCGGTCGGTGTCGGCGGACGACGCGGCTGCCGCGCTGCGGCAGACCGGTGCCTCACCCCTGCGGCTCGGCGACCCGAGGCGCGTCGGCCCCTACGCACCCGTGGCGCTGCTCGGCAGCGGCGGCATGGGACGCGTCTATCTGGCGCGTCCCGCGGACGACAGCCCCGGGCTGGTCGCGGTGAAGGTGATCAGGCCGGAGTACGCGGAGGACCCCAGGTTCCGGCGCCGGTTCGAGCGCGAGGCAGCCGTGCACGCCCGCCTCAGGACACCGCACGCACCGCGTCTGTGCGGCACGGGCTTCGAGGACGAACTGCTGTGGATGGCCACGGAGTACCTCCCGGGCTTCGACCTGGCGGAAGCCGTGAGGGAGTACGGCGCCCTGGAGCCGGCCGCGGTGTGGCGGCTGTTGGCGGAGCTGGGGCAGGCACTCGCGGGTCTCGCCGACGAGGAGATCGTGCACCGCGACCTGAAGCCGTCCAACGTGCTGCTCTCGGTCCGCGGTGCCCACGTGATCGACTTCGGGATCTCCAAGGCCGTCGACGCCAGCGCGATCACCGGCACGGGCAACCGGGTGGGGACCCCGGCCTACATGTCGCCCGAGCATCTGCGGGAGGGCCGCTCCGACACCGCGTCGGACGTCTTCTCGCTGGCCGGGACCCTGGTCTACGCGACCACGGGACGTGCCCCGTTCGGCGACGGCACGGGCGTCGACGTGATGCACCGCGTGGCGTACGAGGACCCCAACCCCGAGGTGGTCGGGGAGATCTCGGCGGCGGACCAGGAGCTCGGTGCCCTGCTGACCGCCTGCCTGGACAAGGACCCCGCGCGACGGCCCGGCCCGCGGGAGCTGGTCGACGCCGCCCGGGTCCGTCCCAGGGCCTCCGTCTGGCCGGAGCCGCTGGGCGGCAAGGTGCTCGCCCGGCAGCAGGCGTACGAACTGCTGCACGGTCTGCCGGTCGCCCGCATGGGCTGTCTGCGGTCTCCCGGCGATCTGCCGCCGGTGGTGTCCGCGCGCCTCCCGCAGCCCGCTGCGCTGTCCGCGCCCTCCGAGGGGCAGCCGCCCGCGAAGCCCGCCGGCGGCCCACCGCAGCCCCCGCCGGACCCTCCGGAGACCCCGGTTCGCAGCCGCAGGAAGGTGTTACTGGTCGCCGTCGCGGCCGTCACGATCTGCGTCGTGGCCGCGATGGCGCTGCTGCTGATCCGGCAGGACCCCCCTGCCTCCGCTTCGCCGGAATCCGGTGCCGGCAGGGCTGAGGGCACCGGCCCCCGTGGCCCCGCCACCGGTTCGCTCTCCCCGAGCACGGGCGGACTGAGCCGCCCGGACGTCGACGGCGCCGTGGCGGAGAACCCCGACACAGAGCCGGGGGCCACCTCGGCGGAGCCCCGTGCCTCGGGCTCCACCGGCGGCCAGGACATCGACACCCGCCCTACCGGTGACGATCCGTCGACCGCTCCGTCTGCTGTCACCCCGTCCGCCGACAGCCCGTCCACCGGGACCGGCACCGCTCCCTGGCTCGCGGAATGCACCTACTACGACGGCAACGGACGCACCCGCCTCGGCGACAGCGGCAAACGCGTACAGCAGGTGCAGTGCATGCTGACGGAGCGCGGTTACGGCGTGGGAGGCACCGGCGTGGACGGTGAGTTCGGCTCCGGCACGGAGGACGCGGTCCGCGCCTTCCAGAGCGACCGGGGCCTGAGCGCGAACGGCGTCGTGGCACACGACACGTGGGTCGCGCTCCGCAGCGCCGAGTGACCGCACCCGGACCGACGCGCCGCACTCACTCGTCGATCACGGCGCCGAAGCGGGCGCCGTGGCCGTTGCCGCCGAGAGCGGCGGCGCCGTAGGAACGGGAACCGTCGGCGAGCAGGCCGTCACCGCTCGCGGGCAGCAGCCACACCGCGCCGTCACCGGCGTTCTCGTCGGGCGCCGCGGCCACCAGCTCCGCCCGGCCGTCGCCGTCGGTGTCCACGAGCCGCACCTGGGCGCCCCAACCGTCACCGGCCTCGGCGGCACCGGGGACGCCCGGGGAGTTCTGGTCGAAGTACTGGGCCCCGGTGCCGGTGACGCCCTCCTGCGAGCCGCGCAGCAGCCACACCGCGCCCGCCCGCTGTTCGCCGTCCGCGTCCTCGCCGGGCGCGCCGACCGCCACATCGGCGAAACCGTCACCGTCGACGTCGGCGACGGAGAGGTCGTTGCCCCACGCGTCGCCCTGCTCGCCCGCTCCGGGCACGCCCGGGGAGTTCTGCGACCACCACTGCGGGGCGGTACCGGGGCCCTCCGTGCCGGCGGGTCCCTCCCCGCCGCCGTAGTAGACGCCGACCAGACCGCCGGGCGCGTCCGCGTCACCGGCCGTGTCGTCCACGCCGCTGAGCTGGCCGACCACGAGGTCGTCGTAGCCGTCGCCGTTGACGTCGCCGGAGGCGGTGCCCAGGCCGCCGTGCAGGTCGTACCGGTAGCCCAGGCCCTCTTCTCCGCCCGCGTAGTAGGCGGACCAGCCCTTGGTGTAGTCGTCGTCGGGGCTGTAGCCGGAGACGACGAGGTCGGCGAAGCCGTCGTGGTCGTAGTCGCCGGTGGTCAGGTAGGCGGCCTGGAGGGTGTGGCCGGTGGAGTGCGGGGTGCCGACCTGGCGCAGGACGCCCGCGTGGTAGGTGAAGACGTGCAGGCCCACCTTCTGGTCCAGGACGACGAGCTGGTCGCCGACGATGTCGCCGGTGAACCGGGCGGCGGCCACCGCGTGGCCGAACCGGGCGCCCTCGACGGGGGTGGCGGCGGTGAAGGTGGCGGTGCGCCCGGTGTCGAGGCCGTGCGCCGAGCCGTAGACGACGGTCACCCGGCCCGCGTCCTCGACGGTGCCCTCGTCCTCGCCGGGGGTGCCGATGACCGCGTCGTCATAGCCGTCGCCGTCCAGGTCGCCGGTCGCCACGGCCTGTCCGAAGTGGTCACCGGTCTCGGAGGTGCCGGGCACGCCCTTGGTCGACTGGCTGACGACCTGGACCTCGCCCTTGGGCACGGTGTTGTTGGTGCCGATGCCGTTGGGGGCGCCGTACTGGACGGTGACGTACCCGGCGCCCTCCTTGCCGTCGACGGTGCCCTCCGGGACGCCGACGAGGAGGTCGCTGTAGCCGTCGCCGTCGAAGTCGCTGTTGCGGTCGGCGGCGGCGGTGCCGCCGGGGACGCCCGCGAAGGCGGCCGGTGCGGCCAGGATGCCCGCCCCGGCCAGCAGCAGGAAGGAGGCCGCCGCTACGGCGGCGGAGCCCGCGGTACGCCGGGTGGTGCGCGTGGTGATGCTCATGTCTGTTCCCCCCGTGGGAAGTTGATGATGTGTCAGTCGGCTGGTCCGGCCGACCGGTTCTGGTCGCAACGCAGGGTTCGACACGACGGGCCCGGTACTGGTTGTGGGGGCCCGGCGTGCTGTGACACGGCGGTGACATCCGTTTCCCGCCCACGACACCCGGTACGGTTCCGGGCCGTACGGTTCAGCGCACCGGCTCGCCGATGCCCAGCAGGTTGCCCTCGCTGTCGCGGAACCAGGCCGCGCGCTCCCCTCGGGAGTGCTTGCTCGGGTAGTTGCCCTCGACGTCGGCGATGCCGTCCTTCGTGCGCAGGCCGGGGACGTCGAACTCCTCGAAGACCACGCCGCGCTGACGGAGTTGGGAGACCGCCGTCTCGATGTCGTCGACCTCCCAGCCCATCTGGGTGAAGGTGCCGGGCGAGGTTCCGGTCGACTGGAAGAGGGCGAAGTCGGTGCCGCCGCAGCGGTACAGCAGTCCGCCGGGGCGTTCGTCGACGGGCTCCAGTCCCAGCCGCTCGGCATAGAAGCGCCGGGCCCGGTCCAGGTCCTGCGCGGGCAGCCGGGTCGCCACGCGCCCCCGGGCCAGAATGTTCCTGTCGTCTGCGGTCATGCCCCCACTCTCGCCCGCCGCCTCGCCGAACGGGGAACGCCCGCGCCCTGTCAGTGCCGGGCGAACTGGAGCCGGGAGGATCACCGTCAGTCGCCGCCGGGTCCGGAGAGGTTGCCGCAAGGGGTCGGTGGCCAGGCGGTGGGGCACGTCGTCCTGCCTCCACCGGCGTCAACAGCGGCTCCTGTAGGGGGCGTTGACACTCTTCGGGTTCGGCGTCACGGTGAGGGTTCTGCCGCGCATCGGGCCCGGAGGTCTCGCCTTGGCTGGTTCATCCGCACCGAACTCGGACGCCGGACTCCTCGAACGTGTACGGAAACTGCAGCCCCTCATCCGTGCGCACGCCGTGGGCACGGAGCAGCGACGCCGGGTGGCCGGAGAGGTCGTCGCGGCCCTGACGGACGCCGGGGTCCACCGCATGAACGTGCCCCGCCGGTACGGCGGTCACCAGTCCTCGGTGCGCACACAGGTCGACGTGCTGAGCGAGGTCTCGGCCGCGTGCGGGTCGACCGGGTTCACGGCACTCATCCAGGCCGGGTGCGCGTTCATCGCCGCGCTCTTTCCGGACGAGGCACAGGACGAGATCTTCGCCGACCCCGGCGTACGGGTCAGCGGCACCCTCGTCCCCAAGGCCAAGGCCCGCCCGGTGGACGGTGGTTACGTGGTCGACGGCACCTCGCCGTTCGCCACCGGCTGCCAGGACTCCGACTGGCACCTGCTGACCGCCGTGGCCGACACGGGGGATGGCCGCCCTCCGCGTCTGTTGTGGACGGCCGTTCCGATGTCCGACCTCGACGTGCTCGACGACTGGCACGTCTCCGGGCTCGCCGGGAGCGGCAGCAACAGCGTCGTGGCCCGTGACGTCCTTGTCCCGGCCCACCGTGTCCTGGAGCTGGGGCCGTTGCTCGGCGGTTCCTTCCCGTCACGGCGCAACAGCGCCGACCCCTTCTACGGCATGCCGGTCCTCCTGCTGTTCTGCGCCTGGACGGCGGCCGGCGCCCTCGGCCCCGCCCGGGCGGCGCTGGCGGAGTTCGGCGAGCGCGTCCACCAGCGGGGCATCACCTACACGTTCTACGAGCGTCAGCGCGACGCCCCGGTGACGCACCTGCAGTTCGCCGAGGCCGCGATGAAGATCTCCTGCGCCGAACTGCTCACCGACGACTACGTCTCGCTGATCGACGCCCGGGTCGCCGACGGGAACTCCTACACGACGGAGGAACGGGCGCGGATCCGGGCCCAGAGCGGTTATGTGGCGCGGCTGTGCAAGGAGGCCGTGGACCTGATCGGTTCCGCGTCCGGAGCGTCGTCGCTGCGGCTGGAGGTGCCGGTCCAGCGGGCCGTGCGGGACCTGAACGCCCTCAACCTGCACTCCTTCGTCAACCCCGCCGCCAATCTGGAGCTGTACGGCAGGGTGCTGTCCGGGCTGGACGCCGGTACGCCCTTCCTCTGAGGCCCGGATGAGGCCTCGGATCAGACCTCTGATGAGGCCCCGGACGGATCGGCCGTGCGGGCTCCCGTCGGCCTCGGCATCGGGTCGACGGGGCCGCGCACGGCCGTGAGGGTCCGCGGGCCGGTCAGCCGTCGGCCAGGAGCTCCAGGGTGTCGATCACGCGGTTCGAGAAGCCCCACTCGTTGTCGTACCAGGCGACGACCTTGACGTGGCGGCCTTCGACGCGGGTGAGCGCCGAGTCGAAGATCGACGAGGCGGGGTTGCCCGTGATGTCCGAGGAGACCAGCGGGTCCTCCGAGTACTCGAGGACGCCGGCCAGGGGGCCCTCGGCCGCGGAGCGGTAGGCGGCGAGCACGTCCTCGCGGGTCACGTCGCGGGCGACGGTCGTGTTGAGCTCGACGATCGAGCCGACCGGCACGGGGACGCGGATCGAGTCGCCGGACAGCTTGCCGTCCAGGTTGGGGAGCACGAGCCCGATCGCCTTGGCGGCGCCGGTCGTGGTGGGCACGATGTTGACACCGGCGGCGCGGGCGCGACGGGGGTCGCGGTGCGGGCCGTCCTGGAGGTTCTGCTCCTGGGTGTAGGCGTGCACCGTGGTCATGAAGCCGTGCTCGATGCCGGCGAGGTCGTCGAGGACCGATGCCAGCGGGGCGAGGGCGTTGGTCGTGCACGAGGCGTTGGAGACGATGGTGTGCACGTCCGGGTCGTAGGCGTCGGTGTTGACCCCGTACGCGAGGGTGACGTCGGCGCCGTCCGAGGGCGCGCTGACGAGGACCTTCTTCGCGCCCGCGTCGAGGTGGGCGCGGGCCGCCTTGGCCGAGGTGAACCGGCCGGTGGCCTCCAGCACGATGTCGACGCCGAGTTCGGCCCAGGGCAGCTGCGCCGGTTCGCGCTCGGCGAGCACGGTGATGCGGCGTCCGTCGACGACCAGGGTGTTCCCGTCGACGGTCACCGGACGGCCGAGGCGGCCGGCCGTGCTGTCGTAGGCGAGCAGCCTCGCGAGGGCGGCGGGTTCGGTGAGGTCGTTGACGGCGACGATCTCCAGGGCGCTGTCGCGTTCGAGGAGCGCGCGCAGCACATTGCGTCCGATACGGCCGAATCCGTTGATGGCGATGCGAGTCATGAATGGTGTCCCTTCCCTATGCCCACCAGGCTCGCGCGCGGCATCGCCCGCTGACAGTGGCGGGATCGCCACGGTTCAAAAGGATCGCGCCAAGCCCGTGCCCGTGCCGAAGGAAGGGCTACTCGCCCCGGGTGAAGGTGCGGCGGTACTCGCTCGGTGTCGTGCCCAGGATGCGCTGGAAGTGCGTGCGCAGATTCGCGCCCGTGCCGAGTCCGACGTCGGTGGCGATCTGCTCGACGCTCCGCTCCGAACGCTCCAGCAGCTCGCGGGCCAGGTCGATGCGGGCGCGCATGACCCACTGCATCGGCGTGTATCCGGTCTCCTCGACGAAGCGGCGGGAGAACGTGCGCGGCGAGACCGCGGCCTGGCGCGCCAGGGTGTCGAGGGTGAGGGGTTCGCCGAGTCGGTGCAGGGCCCACTCCCGGGTGGCGGCGAAACGCTCGCCGAGCGGTTCGGGCACGCTGCGCGGCACGTACTGGGCCTGGCCGCCGCTGCGGTAGGGGGCCGCGACCAGGCGCCGGGCCGCGTGGTTGGAGGCGGCCACCCCGAGGTCGCCACGCAGGATGTGCAGGCACAGGTCGATGCCGGAGGCGGCGCCGGCCGAGGTCAGCACGCTGCCCTCGTCGACGAACAGCACGTTCTCGTCGACCCGGACCAGGGGGTGCTTCGCCGCGAGGGCCCTCGTGTAGTGCCAGTGGGTCGTGGCACGCCGGCCGTCGAGCAGGCCGGTCGCGGCCAGGGCGAAGGCGCCGGTCGAGATGGCGGCCAGCCGTGCGCCCCTGTCGTGGGCGGCGACCAGGGCCTGGACGACGGCCGGCGGCGGGTCCTCACGGTCCGGGAAGCGGTAGCCGGGGATGAACACGAGGTCCGCCCACGCGAGCGCCTCAAGGCCGTGGGCGACGTGGTACGACAGCCCGTCCCCGCCGCTCACCAGCCCGGGTGCCGCACCGCACAGCCGTACCTCGTACGGCATGCTCGCGCGCGTGGTGAACACCTGCGCGGGGATGCCGACGTCCAGGGGCTTGGCGCCTTCGAGGACGAGAACGGCGACGCGGCGAAGGCGGGAGGCTGACACGGGGACAGGCTACGAGGCGGTCAGGCGCCCTCGACGGTCGCGGTGACCGGTGTGCCGATCTCGACCGTACGGCTGACCGTGCACAGGCGGTCGTGGGAGGTCTTCACCGCCCGGGGCAGGATGGCGCGGGCCCGGTCCGCGCCCTCGCCGTCGGGGAAGGTCACGGTGAAGGTGACCGCGAGGTCGGTCAGCCGGTTGCCGAGTTCGTCGCTGACCTTGTTGCCGCTCACCTCGACGGTGAAGGTGTCGGGCTCGGCGTGACGGCTGGTGGCGAGGTCGACGTCGACCGCCGTGCACCCGCCGAGCGCGGCGAGCAGCAGTTCGACGGGGGTGAACTCGCTGTCGTCGCCGGTGCCGAAGCTGATCGTGCCGCCCCGGGTGTTGGTGGCGGTGAAGTGGCCGGTGCTGGTGCGCTCGACGGTGACGGACCGCGCGGAGTTTTCGCTCATGACGAGGACATTAGTGCGGGGCACCGAACGGCGCCCACGGGCCCTGTCCCCTGCCTCGATGAAGCGGCCCGCCCGGTCGAGGGCGCCCGCGCGCCGTGGAGTCGAGGACCACACCGTCCGCCTGCCCCGTACCGCCTGATCTCGCGGTCAGCGCGGCTCGGCGGGCAGCAGCCCGTTCACCCAACTCGGCAGCTCCGGGTCCTCGCGCCAGGCCGCGGCGATCGTGAGGAGTGCGTCCCACGATGCCTGGGCGACGGGGCCGGGGTGACCGCTGTCGAGCTGCTCGTACAGCCGACGGTACAGACGGCACGTGACGTCGTAGAGGGCCCCGTTGACCTCCGCCACACGCGCCAGGGCGGAACCCGGGGCATGGGGCGGCTCCCCCTTGAGGCGGATGGTCACAGCCGCTGCCGCGTACGTCCGGCCGTCGATGAAGTCCCGCAGCGCGGCCACCTGGTCCCGTGTCGGCAAGGGGTGCTGGACGGAGCCCGATTCGGTCATGCGGCAAGGCTATCCGCGAGGCCGCCGTTGTCCGAGGCCCGGCCCCGCCGACTTGAGGGGCCGGCAGTGCGGGGTGCTGCCTCTCACCCGTGCAACGACCGGTACGCCTCGACCGCCCCGGGGTGCAGCGGCACGCTGCCCGTGCCGATCAGGCTGCGGACGTCGAGGAACTGCGCGCCGACGGCGCCCTCCGGGACGAAGGCGGGGGCCCGCAGGACGAGGAGGCGGGCGAGGGCCTCGGCGGTCTCGACGGCGAGGTCGGGGCGGCAGACGAGGAGGTTGGACACGCCGATGGTGGCCACGCCGGCGGCGGCCCGGTAGGCGTCCTGCGGGAGTTCCACCTTCTCGAGACCGGAGGCGGCCAGCCCCTCGGGGCCCGCGACGCCGGGCAGCAGGCCGGCCAGGGACAGGAAGCGCAGCCCGGGGTTCGCGTCGAGGTTGGTGAGGGTGGGCAGGGGTACGCCGCCCGCGACGAGCAGTCCGACGACGGAGCCGGTGCGCAGCTCGCGGGCCGCGTCGGCCAGCCGCAGGTGGCGCACCGGGAGATCGGCCCCGGGGGTGAGGCCGGCGGCGTGCAGGAGGCGTTCGCCGAGCAGGGCGGCGCCCGAGCCGGGGGCGCCGAGCGAGACGGGGTGCCCGGCGAGGTCGGCCACCGAGCGGACGGGCGCGTCGGCGCGGACGGCGAACTGGAGGTAGGTCTCGTAGACCCGTCCGATCGCGCGCAGGGGCACCGGGCGGGGGAACAGCGTCGTGTCCTGGGCGGCGCGGGCCGTGTCGGTGAGGACCAGCGCGAGGTCGGCCTTGCCGTCGCGGATGAGCTCGATGTTGGTGATGCTGCCCGCGGTGGTGCGGACACGGCAGCTCAGGCCCGGGTGCGCCGCCTCCAGCTCGGCGGCGAGGAGGCGGCCGAAGGCGGCGTAGAACGCGGTGGGTTCACCGGTGGCCAGCCGCAGGATGCCGCGGGGACCCGGGCGCCGGGCGGAGGTGTCGGCGGTCAGGGCGCCGCCGAGGACCGCGGCGGCGGTGAGTCCGAAGGCGCCGCGCAGTGCGGTGCGGCGGTTCACCGGGATCCTCCGCTCGGCAGGACGGCGCGGGCCCTCAGGCCGTGCGGGTGTGCCGGGGCCAGTTCGAGGCGGCCGCCCCTGCCGGCCAGGAGCTGTTCGGCGATGGCGAGGCCCAGTCCGGTGCCGGAGGTGCCGTGCTGGCGGGTCGAGCGCCAGAACCGGGTGGTGGCCTGCCCGAGTTCGTCCGGGGTGAGGCCGGGGCCGTCGTCGGTGACGGTGAGGACGGTGTGCGGGCCCTCGGTGGTGCAGCGGAGTTCGACGTGGGCGCCGTGGCCCGCGTACTTGATGGCGTTGTCGAGGAGGACGTCCGTGATCTGGGCCAGTTCGTGGTCGGTGCAGGCCGCCGCGGCAGGGGTGCCCGCCGTGACGGTCAGGTGGACGCCGGCCCGGTGGGCGACCGGTTCCCACACCCGCTGCTGGGTGAGGGCGACCTCGGCCGCGTCGCAGTGGGCGTCGAGCGGGTCGGTGACGTTGAGCTCTCCGGCGCGGTGCTCGGCGGTGGCGAGCGTGAGCATGTCGTCGAGGAGCGTTTCGAGGCGTTCGAGTTCCGTGGTGACGCCGTGGTAGGTGCGGTCCGCCGAGTCCGGCAGGTGGGCGGAGAGGGCGTCCACCCGCAGGCGGAGCGCGGCCATGGGGTTGCGCATCTGGTGGGAGGTGTCGGCGACCAGCCGTCGCTGCTGTTCCAGGGCGGCGGTGACCGCGCTCGCCATCCGGTTGAAGCCGGTCGCGAGCTGACGCAGTTCGGGCGGTCCGCCGGCCCGGGTGTGGTCGGGCGGCAGTCCCGCGGCGAGCCGCCCGACGGCCCGGTCGAGGCGGCGCAGGGGGCTGACCACCCAGCGGGTGGCGGCCCGGGCCAGGACCGTGCAGGCGAGCGCGACCAGGGCGGTGCCGGCCAGGACGGCGCTCCACCGCCAAGTGATGTCGTCGGCCGCCGTGCCGACCGAGGCGCGCAGCACGACCGCTCCGGAGACCTGGGTGCCGGTGCCCGCGGGTTCGGCGAACATGCGGGGGGCGCGTGACCAGGGGTGCAGCGAGCCGGTGGGGTGCGCGGTCTGGTTGCGCAGGGCACCGTCGACGAGCCGCGCCACCTCGGGGTCAGAGGCGTGCATGCCGCCGGTCTCGACGACCGCGCGGCGGCGTGTGTCGGTGACGACGAGGGGTTCGCCGTAGAGCTGGGTGTAGCGGCGGGCCTCCGCGGTGAGCGCGGAGGTGTCGCCGGTGCGGGCGGCCTGGTCCATGAGGGAGGCGAAGCGGTCGAGGTCGGAGCTGCGGGCGAGGACGAGCTGCTGGGTGCGGTCGGAGGCGGTGAACAGCAGCAGCGGGACGGCGAACGCGGCCACCGCGAGGACGCCGAACATCAGCAGCACGGCCTGGACCCTGGTGCGCACCCGCGGTTCCTCAGTCGCCGAGGCGGTAGCCGAAGCCGCGGATCGTGGTGAGCAGTCCGGGGCGGCCCAGCTTGGTCCTGAGCTGGGTGAGGTGGACGTCGAGCGAGCGGGAGACCGCCTGGTAGGCGTCGCCCCACACCTCGTCCAGCAACTGCTCCCGGCTGACGGCGGTGCCCGCCCGGGCGGCGAGCACGGCGAGGACGTCGAACTCCTTGGTGGTCAGCTCGACCGGTGCCCCGGCCACCCGGACCCGGCGCGCGTCGAGGTCGACCTCCATGTCGCCGACCCGGACCGCCGGCAGGGACGAGGTGTCGCGCCGGGACGCGGTGCGGCGGGTGACGGCCTCGATGCGGGCCAGGAGTTCCTTGAGGCGGACCGGCTTGACGAGGTAGTCGTCGGCGCCGAGCCGCAGCCCGCGCACCACGGAGCGTTCGTCGCCGCGGGCGGTGAGCACGACCACGGACATGTCGCTCACCGTCCGCAGCTTGCGCAGCACGTCCAGGCCGTCGGTGTCGGGCAGGCCCAGGTCGAGGAGGAGCAGGTCGGAGCTGCGGTGGTAGGTCAGGACGTCCCGTCCGTACCGCACCCGCCGGGTGACGTGCCCGTGGTCGTAGAGGACCTCCACCAGCGCGGCGGCCACTCCGTCGTCGTCCTCGGCCAGAAGTATGTCCACGCCGCCCGCCTCCTTTCGGCCTCACCGCGACACGACCCGTGTCCGAAAGCCATGGGTCACGTCCGAATGTAGACCACGTTCCGGTGAGCCCCGCCGCTCTGTTAAGGAGGCGTTAGTTCTGTGCCGGGCGCTCTCCCGACGCCTCCGACCTGGGCCGACGCTGCTCCCGTCGACGACGACGCCGTAAGACGGAGGTAGCAGCACATGATCATCGACTGTCACGGGCACTACACGACCGCGCCCCCGGCGCTGGAGGCGTGGCGGTCCCGGCAGGTGGCCGCGCTGGGCGATCCGGCGGCCGCCCCGGCCCGGTCCGACCTGCGCATCGGCGACGACGATCTGCGGGAGAGCGTCGAGCCGAACCAACTGCGGCTGATGGACGAACGCGGCATCGACCTGACGGTCTTCTCGCCCCGTGCCTCCTTCATGGCCCACCACATCGGCGGCTTGGAGACCTCCGCCGCCTGGGCCGCCGTCTGCAACGAGCTCTGCCACCGCGTGGCCACCCTGTACCCGGAGCGGTTCGCGCCCGCCGCGATGCTCCCGCAGTCCCCCGGCGTCGACCCCGCCACCTGCGTCCCGGAGCTGACCCGCTGCGTCGAGGAGTACGGCGCCGTCGCGGTGAACCTCAATCCCGACCCCTCCGGCGGCCGCTGGACCGCTCCCCCGCTCACCGACCGCTCCTGGTACCCGGTCTACGAGAAGCTGGTCGAGTACGACATCCCGGCGATGGTGCACGTCAGCACGAGCGTCAACCCCGCCTTCCACACCACCGGCGCCCATTACCTCAACGCCGACACCACGGCGTTCATGCAGCTCGTCCAGGGCGACCTCTTCGCGGACTTCCCGACCCTGCGGCTGGTCATCCCGCACGGCGGCGGAGCGGTCCCGTACCACTGGGGGCGTTTCCGGGGCCTGGCGATGGCACTCGGCAAGCCGCCGCTGGAGGAGCACGTCCTCGGGAACGTCTTCTTCGACACCTGCGTGTACCACCAGCCCGGCATCGACCTGCTCTTCGACGTGATCCCCGCGAAGAACATCCTGTTCGCCTCGGAGATGATCGGCGCGGTCCGGGACGTCGACCCGTGCACCGGCCACCACTTCGACGACACCGGCCGCTACGCCGAGGCCGCGAAGCTGCCCGCCGACGACCTGGCCGCCGTGCAGGAGCACAACGCGCGTGCCGTGTACCCGCGGCTGGACGCCCTGCTGCGTCGACAGGGGCGCTGATCCGCGTGCACCTCCTCTCCCCCAAGTCCCCCGGCTGGCTTGACTGGTACCCGGACCCGTCCGTCCCCGCCTTCCGGCTCCCGGCCGGCACGGTCGACACCCACTGCCATGTCTTCGGCCCCCAGGCGCGGTTCCCGTTCGCACCGGAGCGGAAGTACACGCCCTGCGACGGCGGTAAGGAGCAACTCTTCGCCCTGCGCGACCACTTGGGCATCGCCCGCAACGTCGTCGTGCAGGCCACCTGCCACGGCGCCGACAACAGCGCCATGGTCGACGCGGTCCGCGCGGCGGGAGACCGCGCGCGGGGCGTCGCGACCGTACGGCCCGACGTCGAGGAGGCCGAACTGCGGGCGCTCCACTCGGCGGGCGTCCGCGGGGTGCGGTTCAACTTCGTCCGCCGGCTGGTGGACACCGCCCCCGAGGACGACCTGCGCACGATCGCCGCGAAGATCGCCCCGCTCGGCTGGCACGTCGTCCTGTACTTCGAGAGCGCCGACCTGCCCGAACTCGCTTCTTTCTTCGCCTCGTTGCCCACACCGCTGGTGGTGGACCACATGGGCCGGCCGGACGTCACCCAGCCCGTGGACGGTCCTGAGTTCAGCCGGTTCCTGCGCTTCGTCGACGCCAACGACGTCTGGGTGAAGGTCACCTGCCCCGAACGGCTCAGCGTCACCGGCCCCGCCGCCCTCGACGGTCAGCGCAACGCCTACACCGACGTCGTGCCCTTCGGCCGCCGCGTCGTCGAGGAGTTCGGCGACCGGGTGCTGTGGGGCACCGACTGGCCGCACCCCAACCTCACCGACCACATGCCCGACGACGGGCTCCTCGTCGACCACGTCCCGCACATCGCTCCCACCGAGGAGCAGCAGCGGCTGCTGCTCGTCGACAACCCGATGCGCCTGTACTGGCCCGACGAGGCCTGAGGACATCCCCGCCTTCCCCTCCCACTCCGACAAGGGCCGCACATGCAACGAGCCAACGCGCTGAACCGGCTGGACCGACTGCCGGTCTCCCGCTTCCACAAGGTCACCCTGCTCGCCGTGTCGTTCGCGTACTTCTTCGAGTTCGCCGACATCAACACCTTCGCCACCACCGCCCCGAAGCTGATCGACCTGTGGGGCATCACCGTCGACCAGATCGCCTACGTCACCTCCCTGTCGTTCGTCGGCATGTTCATCGGTTCCGTCGTCGCCGGCACCATGGCCGACCGCTGGGGCCGCAAGCGGACCCTGCTGCTGACCACACTGTTCTTCGGGGTGTTCTCCTTCGCCTCGGCGTTCTCCTGGGACCTCGTCTCGCTCGGCGTGTTCCGCGTCCTGACCTCGGCGGGGCTCGCGGCGATGACCGTCGTGGCGGTGATCTACGTCAACGAGATGTACCCGTCCGCCGTCCGCGGGAAGTTCCAGGCGTACGCCATCGTCATCGGGATCTGCGGCACCCCGGCCACCAACCTCATCGCGAGCGCGGTCGTCCCGCTCAGCGACTGGTCGTGGCGGCTGGTCTTCCTGTGGGGCTCGCTGGGCCTCCTGCTCGTCCTGTTCACCCGGCACCTCAAGGAGTCGCCGCGCTGGCTGGAGAGCCGGGGCGAGCACGCCGCCGCGGACGAGGTCCTGCGGGAGATCGAGGCGCGCGTCGGCGCCGAGATGGGCCCGCTGCCCGCACCGGCGCCGCCCGTCGAGGAGGCCCCGGCGGCCAAGGCCTCCCTGCGGGTGCTGCTCCAGCGGAAGTACCTGATGCCGACCCTGCTGCTCACCGTGCTGTGGGTGACCCAGACCATCGGCTTCTTCGGCTACTCGAGCTGGGCACCCACCCTGCTGGCCAAGGAGGGCTTCAGCGTCGAGAAGTCCGTCTTCTACGTCGCCCTCACCACCGTCGGCGCCCCGCTGGGCTCCTACCTCGCCGCCCTGGTCACCGACCGGTTCGAACGCAAGTGGTGCCTGGTCGCCTTCGGCACGGTCATCGCACTGTGCGGCCTGCTGTACGGGCTGACCTTCAACCCGCTGCTCATCGTCGTGTTCGGCTTCCTCGTGAACCTCTTCGAGCGCGGCTACACGGCCCTCGGGTACGCCTACTCCCCCGAACTGTTCGACACCCGGGGCCGCTCGCTCGGCACGAGCGTGTCGTACGGCCTCGGGCGCCTCTCGAACGCCGCCGGTCCCCTGATCGTCGCGGCCCTCTACAACGGCCACGGCTACCAGAGCGTCTTCTGCTTCATCGCAGGCACCTGGCTGGTCGGCGCGATCGTCCTGGCCGCCTTCGGTCCCCGCACCCGGCCGAAGCGCGTTCCGGTGGACCAGCCACGACGGGAGAGCGTGGCCGGCTGAAGCCGCGACCTCTCGGGCACGGCGGACGTCGACTGTCCCCCGGAACGAACGCGGGTGCCGGAGAGGGGACTTGTGAAGTGTCAGTCCTCGCTCCGGCACCGGTCGGGCGGCGCTAAGCCGTCACACACGGAAGATCTCGAGGAAGCTGCTCCAGAAGCCCTTCTTGGCCGGCTTCTGCGTCGCGGCCGGCGCGGGGACGCGGGCCGCCTGCTGGGGCTGCTGGACGGCGGTCGGGCGGGGCGCGGTGGGCACGCCGTACGCCGAGGCCATCCGGGTGGCCGGGGTGGGGCTGAACTGCACGGGG